>DATABK010000086.1:0-11430 GCA_036259695.1 Actinomycetes bacterium
CCTGGATCCGGGTGTCCGCTCACTGCACTCTGGGCGGCTGTCGCGGCACGCTGGCAGGCACCGGGGACTGCTGGCCTGGCCCGTTGGAGCAGTCGTCTACCGACGCCGGCGACGCTCCTGCCGCCCGCCCGTCCTGTCCTCGTCCTGGACCTCGATCTGTTCCTTGCGGACCTGCTCGTCCACCCGCTCTTCATCGGTCACAGTGTCCTTGTCGAGCCGGACCCGCTCTTTGGGCACGGCCCGCTTCTCGACCACCGGCTCCTCCTCACGCAAGGTGACCTCGTGCTCCTCCTCGGAGATGGCCGGGCCGCTGGTGGCCGCGCCCAGGTTGGCCTCGGTGATCGGCTCGCGCTCGACCCGGACCTCCTCGCGCTGCACCGGCACCGTCACCGTCTGCTGCTCGGTGGTCACGTACTTGCGGAGCCGGGCCCGGCCCCGCTCACGCTGGGTGGTGCCGACCCGCAGCTCCTCCTCGGAGCGGGTCATGGCGTCGTCGGTGGTCGGCCCGGAGGTGTCCCGACCCACGGCGGTGTCCTCGACGCGGTCGTAGACGCCGTCGCCGTCCTGGTCAGCGGCGTACCCGCTGTCGTAGTCGAGGCCGTAGTGGCGCCAGAGCTCCTGCTCCTCGGCCTCGGACAGGTGCTGGTCGGTGTCGATCCGAGGGGCGTCCTTGACCAGCTGCTTCTCATAGGGGACCTGGACCTGGTCACCGGAGGAGCTGGCCTGGGCCAGGGGGACGAAGCTGGACTTGGTGCCGAACAGGCCGGTGTTGACCAGGGCCCACTCGGGCTCGCCGGTCTGGTCGTCCACGTAGATGGCGTCGATGGTGCCGACCTTGTCGCCGTCACGGTCGATCATGGTGGCGCCCTGCCAGCTACGGACGGTGTCGATGTCGGGCATTGTGCATCCTCTCCTTGCGTGTGGTCGTTCTGCTGGTTGTGGGTCTTGGCTGGCCGGGGGAGCACGGCCGTGCGCCAGGCGCTCCCCCGGGCCAATCCTGTCAGCGGCCGCGCCGACGGCTCCGGCCGGTGTCGAACTCCTCGGTGGCGGTGGGGTCGATGTAGGCGCCGCCGCTCCGGCGCTCATAGGTCTGGGTCTGGTCGTAGCCGTCGGACGGAGTGGCCTGGGCCGAGGCCCGTGCCTGGTCGCGGAGCTGGGGGCCGCGCTGCTCGGCCCGGCTGGCGGTCTGGTCCCAGTAGCGCTGCATGGTGCGGATGCCGCCGCCACCGACGGCCACGATCACCGAGCCGACGACCGCGGCCAGGATCGCGTACCACAGGCCGGTCACGATCCGCGGGGCGATCTGGAGCTGGTCCAGGGCCGCGAAGGCCGCGAACACCAGGACGGCGATGCCGGCGCCGCGAGCGATGAGCCGCCCACCCTGCATGGCGCTGAGCAGGTTCGAGAGCAGGTCGGTGACCGCCCGAGCAACGGCGGCGGCGACCACGATGATCAAGATGGCGACAAAGATGTTGGGCAGATACGCGATCAGGCCGCGCAGCAGGTCAGAGATGGGGTTGGACCCGAACACCCCGAAGGCCAGCTGGAGCACGAACAGCATGATCGTCCAGTAGACGATCTTGGCCAGAATGTCGGAGGGGTCGTACTTGCTTCTGGCCAGGGCCTGGCGCAGCCCGCCCCGTTCCACGACTCGGTCGAAGCCGACCCGCTCCAGGACCCGGTCCAGGATGCGGGAGATGAGCTTGGCCACCAAGTAGCCGACGATCAGGATGAGCAGGGCCGCGGCGAGCTTGGGCACGAAGGTGGCCACATTCGACCAGGCGTTCTCGATGCCACCCTGGAAGTCAACGGCGAGGATCACGTACTTCTCCTTGAACGTGGTCAGGACCAGGTAGGACACCGGTCTGGGATGAAAGGTTCCGGTCGGACATCGTCGCCCCGGGTGCAGACGAGTCCTGTTGCGACACCGATGGGGTACCCGATCGTGATGACCACAAACCTATACCCCTCGTAGAGATTTGTGTTGAGGTCTTGAGTATAGGATGGAGATGGAGAGCTGGCTTCTTCAGGGAGGGACCGTGGACAGCCAGGACGGGGATCCGGCGACGATGTCGATCGGTGAGGTGGCCCGCCGGACCGGCGTGACCGTGCCGACGCTGCGGGCCTGGGAGCGCCGTTACGGGTTGCTCGTCCCCGTCAGGACCGCCGGCGGCCACCGTCGCTATCGCGACGAGGATGTGCAGCGGGTCCTGGCGGTGGTCGAGCTCGCCGGCCAGGGCTGGGCGGTCGGCGCGGCCGCACGCCGGGTCGCCGGCGGCTAGTCCCCGTCCCCCCCCGCCCGGCCGCCGGTCGACGAGCTCCGTGACCGTCTGTGGAGCGCACTGGATCAGGCGTTGCGGGAACTACCCCCCGGGACCGAAGCGGCTGCACCGCCTGGCGAGCCGCCAACCACGGGCCAGGCCGAGGCGTCCGCTGGTGCGCTTGACGCTCAGGGTACGTCCGGCTCGTCGGTCAGGGCGGCCACCGTCCGGCAGCGGCAACGGACCGCGGCAGCGGCCGGGGAGCCGGACTGGGAGGTGTTGCAGACCACCCATCAGGCGACCCGCGGGTTGCTGTACATCACCAGTACCCGGGAGGCCACCGAGATCCTCGCCGCCGCCGTGCAGCGGCTGGGCGGCTCGACCATCCCCGCCGGCCAGGCCGACAGCTGGGCACTGCCGATCGACCTGTCGTTCGGGGAAGGCGAGCCGATCCTGCCCGTGGCCGAACCGTTGAGCCTGGCCAGGATGCAGCTGGAGCAGGTGCTACCCGGGCTGGTTGAGGATGCCCGTCGCGCGGTACAGCTCCTGCGTCGGTCGGAAGACGTGGACGGCTAGACGCACCGCTCACCGTCTTCGTGTCCGGCTCGGACGTAGCTGACCAGGTGGACGCGGTGACAGCGCCCCGAAGCAGGTGGTAGCCGAATGCAGCAACCGCGGATCACGGCAGCTGACGTGGAGCGGTTCGTCGACGCCCTCGCGCGGCGGGACCGCAAGGCGGCCGCCGGCCAGGCGCTCGGGTTGCTCGAGGCCGGCGCCCCCGTCCAGGAACTCGTCCAGGGCCTCCTGGGAGCCGCCCAGGCCGAGGTCGGCCGGCGGTGGGAGGCCAACCAGTGGAGTGTCGCCGACGAGCACGCCGCGACCGCCATCACCGATGCGGTGCTGGGGGCGCTGGCCTGGCGGATCAAGGCGCCCGAAGACCTGGGCCATGTGGTGGTCACCTGTGCCGAGGGCGAGTGGCATTCGCTGCCCGCGCGGATGGCGGCCGAGGTGCTGCGGGCGCACGGCTGGCAGGTGACCTTCCTCGGGGCCTCGACCCCAGCCGATCATCTACGCCGGTTCGTGGCCGAGGTCGGCGCCGTCGCGGTGGTCGTCAGCTGCTCGGTGCCGATCTTCCTCGGCGGCGCACTCCGCTCGGTCCAGGCGGCGCAGTCGGAGGGAATCCCGGTGCTCGTCGGCGGTCGCGCCTTTGGCCCTGATGACACGCGGGCCCACCGGCTTGGCGCCGACGGATGGGCACCGGATCCCGTTGCCGCGGCCCGCCTCCTGGAGAGCTGGCGCCAGCAGCGGCCAGCGGTGGGGAAGCGACCCGCCGGCATGCGCGACGCGGAGCCCCTGGAGCTCGAGGCCGTGCGGCCGGACCTGGTCGAGGCGGCGATGGGCGAGCTGTTCCTGCGGTTCCCGCCACTCGCTGGCTACGGCAAGGCGCAGCTCGCCCGGACCCGGGAGGACCTCGGCTACATCCTGCAGTTCCTGGAGGCTGCGCTGCTCACCGACGACCCGCGGATCTTCCTCGACGAGTTCCTGCCCTGGCTGACCCGGGTGCTCACCTCGCGTGGCCTGCCCGCCGGCGTGGTCACCGTCGGCCTGGAGGCACTTGGAGCAGTGCTCGATGCCTTCCCACGCAGCCAGCAGCTGATCGCACAGGGCCGGCGGCTGGCTGCCGGCCGGGCAGTGAACGGCTAGCAGCCGTCGGCAACGACCAAGCTCGGAAAGCGGCGTCGTGCTCCTTGTCAGCTTCTTCCTCGAACAAACCTTGACAAGAAACTGCACATAAGTCTATACACAGTCGTATAGGTATCCTCCTTGGGCCAGGCGAACCAAGCGTTGGAGCAGGCGATGACGATGACAGCGGACCAGGCCATGAGTGGTCTCGGAGGCCGGCTCGCTCACGATAGGCAGGGGGCGATCGGCGAGATCTATGCCGCCCTGGGCTCGACCGTGCACCGCTACCTGCAAGGCCTTGTCGGTCACGATGACGCCGACGACGTCCTCCAGCGAGTCTTCTACGAGGTCTGGCGACACAACGACCGCTACGACCCCTCCCGGAGCCTGGCGGCGTGGGTGCTGGGCATCGCGCGCAAGCGGGCGATCGATCATCTGCGTCGTCGGCGCAACATGGCAGTCGCGTTGGAGGACCTGGACGAGGTTGTCGGTGAGGACGGCCGGGAGCTGGCCGACCGCTACGCTCGCCGCTATGAGGTTCGTGACGCGCTCAACCGCCTGCCCGACGCGCAGCGCGAGGTCCTGGTGCTGGCCTACTTCGGTCACTTCACCCAGTCAGAGATCGCCACGCACCTGGGCGTTCCGCTTGGAACCGTCAAGGCCCGATCATTCCGCGGCCTGCGCCGCCTCGCCGAGTCTCTCAGCCCTGACCAGTAGATCTGCCACTCCCCGCAAACCAGCGCAAGGGCCCGCTGGCCTGTTCCCTTGAGCGCGGTTGCTCAGATTGCTTCGGCAACGATGAGGCTTTGCGGGCCGGCGAGAGGGCGGTGGTCGGTGAAGCGCCATCCGGTGTTGTCCAGCCAGGTGCGGGCCTCCTCCACGCTGTAGACGTCGCCGGTGCGGATGTGGACGGCGAATTCGCCGGCCATCAGCGCGGCCTGTAGGGGCTCGGTGTGGGCCGGGTTGGTCCAGAAGTCGGCCATGAGCAGTGCCGAGCCGGGCTGGGCGGCCTGTCGCAGGCGCTGGAGCAGGTCCTGGTTCTGCTCGGGGGACCAGTAGTGGATGAGGTTGGCCAGCAGGAACACGTCGTAACCGGTGGGGAGCTCGCCGGACATGGCGTCGCCGGTGAGCACGGCGATCCGCTGTCCAAGCCCTGTGGAGGCCATCCGGCTGCGGGCCAGCTCGACGGCGGTGGGCAGCTCGAGGACGGCTCCGGTGATGTGCTGGTGATGCCGGGCGATGGCGATCGACCAGGAGCCGGTGCCGCCGCCGACGTCGAGCAGGCGCCTGTGCGGGCCGAAGTCGAACACCCCGGGCAGCGCGGCCGCCGGACCGGCCAGGATGGCCTCGATCCCGGCCGAGGCGACCTGCTGGAGGGCGTCGTCGAGCTCGAAGATCTCCTGCGGCGGTCCGCTGGCCAGGGCCTCGGCCAGCCTGGCCCAGGTCGGATAGCTGATCTGGTCCCAGAACCGTAGGAAGGGACGCAGGTCGTGCGGGCCGGGCCCGGCCAGGAAGCGGGCGGCCGCCTGCCCGTTTCGGTAGGCCCCGTCCTCGACCTCGAGCAGGCCCAGGGCCACCATCGCGTCGGCGCTGATCCGCGCCGCCCGGCGGGTGAGGCCGGTCCGGGCGGCCAGCGCGTCAAGGGTGGCCGGGGAGTCGGCCAGGGCTTCGAACAGCCCGAGCTCGTTGGCGGCGAACAGGTGCTTGGCGGCCATGAACCCGGAGGCGAGCTGCATGATCGTCGCGGGACTGGGCTCGGTCGGCGGCGGCCCGGCGGGTGCGGTCGTCGCGGGTGCGTGGGTGGTCATGGCCCCTCCTCGCGGTGTCGGTTGGCGCCGATCCTGCGCGACGGGGGCGGCGCGCGGAATCCCAGTTGCCAGGGGACTCCCGCCGAGCGTGTCCCAGAAATCTGGGAGTGACGGTGCCGGGAGGTCCCGCCTACCATCGGCGGATGAACCGGGACCGGCTGCGCCGCGCCCGCCGGGAGGTCGCCGGGCTGGCCGATGCCGGCCTGGATTGGGTTCGCCTGGCGCAGGCGACCAGCGAGGTCCTCGCCGAGATCGTGCCCTTTGATCGCAGCTGCTGGCACACCGTCGACCCGGGCACCGTGCTGTTCACCGGCAGCCTCAACCAGCGCATCGGCTGCTCGGGCAGCTGGCTGGCCACCTACGAGTACCTGGTCGAGGACGTGAACAAATGGTGGTTCCTGGCCCGCAGCGGCCGGATCGCCGGGGCCACCAGCCTGGCGACCCACGGCGAGCTCTCCCGTAGCGCCAGGCACCGTTCCCGCCAGAGCTACGGGATCGGGGACGAGTTGCGGGTGTCCTTCGTGATCGGCGGCACCTACTGGGCCGCCGCGGGCCTGCTCCGGGACGACAGCGAGCCATGGTTCACCGAGGACGACGTGCGCTGCCTGGCGGCACTGTCGGAGCCGATTGCCGATGGGTTCCGGCGGGCGCTGCTGGTCACCCCGTCTGGTGCGGCCGACGGCCCGGCCGAAGGCCCGGGCGTCATTGTCCTCGACGGGGACGGCAATCCCGAGTCCCTGTCGCCCGGGGCCCAGCACTGGATCGGCCAGATGGTCGAGATCCCCCAACCTGCCACGCCGGCGGAGTCCAAGATCGTCCAAGCGGTCGCGGCCAGGGCCCGCACCGCCGACCCCGGCCAGGACCCGCTGCAGATCGGCGCGCGGTCCCGCGTACGGACCAGATCAGGCTCCTGGCTGCTGCTCTACGGCACCCGGCTGGCCGGCGGAGCCGACGACCGCACCGCCGTCATCATCCAGCCGGCCACCCCGGCCGCCGTCGCCCCGCTGGTCACGCTCGCCTACGGACTGTCGGAACGAGAGTCCCAGGTGACGCGGCTGTGCATGCAGGGGCTCCCCACCAGGGAGATGGCGCACGCCCTTGCCCTGTCGCCGCATACCGTCCAGGACCATCTCAAGTCGATCTTCGCCAAGACCGGCGTCCGGAGCCGCAGCGAGCTGGTCGGCCAGATCTTCCTGGAGCACTACGCACCCCGCTGGGAAGACGTGGCCGATGTCCCCGCCGGCTGGTCCGCCAAGGCCGCCCCCACGTCCGTTGGCATCGATTAGGGTGCCCCAGGCCCGCGTCCCGCGCTCGTAGGATCGCCTGAGTCCGATCCGCCACCTGGAGCTTCGCGAAGATCGCCGAGATGTGGTTGGCGACTGTCTTGCCGCTGAGGGTGAGGGTGGGACCGCGGTGCTCTAAGGTTGGTGGTAACTGGCAGGACCAGGGTAGCGACGAGACGTCCGCACGCCCGCGGCGAACGGCGTCCGGTTCCGGCCAGAAGGAGCGAACGTGGGGCCCGTCCCGAGCCAACTGCCGTTGCTTGCCCAGGCCGCGGCGCCCAACCCGGCCGACCTGATGGCGGCGCGGACGCAGATGGCCATCTCGCTCGGCTGGCACATCATCATCGCCTGCTTCGGGGTCGGGTTCCCGCTGCTGGCGGTGTTCGCCGAGTGGCGGGGATTCCGGACCGGGGACAAGGTCTGGGGGACGCTGGCCCGCCGCTGGGCCAGGGCGATGGGCGTGCTGTTCGCGGTCGGGGCCGTGTCCGGCACGATCCTCTCGTTCGAGCTGGGCATCCTGTGGCCGGGACTGATGGGCACCTACGGCGAGGTCATCGGGCTGCCGTTCGCGATCGAGGGCATCTGGTTCTTCACCGAGGCCATCTTCCTCGGCATCTACCTGTACGCCTGGGACCGGCTGCCCCCCAAGGTCCACATGCTGGCCGCCGTCCCGATCGTGATCGCCGGGGTCGCCGGCGCGTTCTCGGTCGTCGCGGCCAACGCCTGGATGAACCAGCCGCGGGGCTTCGACCTGGTCAACGGGGAGGTCACCAACGTCGACCCGTGGGCGGCGATGTTCAACCCGGCCACCTGGCCCCAGGCCACCCACATGATCCTGGCCGCCTACCTGGTCACCGGGTTCGGCGTGGCCAGCGTCTACGCCGTCGCCCTCCTGCGGGGCCGGCGCGACCGCTACCACCGGCTCGGCTTCCTGGTGCCGTTCGTCTTCGCCGCCGCCCTCACCCCGGTGCAGATCGGCGTCGGCGACTGGGCCGCCCACTTCGTCGCCGACAACCAGCCGGTCAAGCTGGCCGCCATGGAGGGCGTGTTCGAGACCGAGCGCGGCGCCCCGCTGCACCTGGGCGGGATCGAGATCGACGGCGAGCTGCGCTACGCGGTCGAGATCCCCTTCGGGCTGTCGCTGCTGGCCCACTGGGACCCGAACGCCGAGATCATGGGGCTGAACGAGGTCCCGCCCGACCAGCACCCGCCGGTCAACGTGGTCCACCTGTCGTTCCAGACGATGGTGGCGATGGGCACCGCCCTCCTGGGGCTCGGCGCCTGGTTCGCGTTCGCCTGGTGGCGCCGCCGCGACCTGCCCCGCTCGCCGTGGTTCCTGCGCTTCGCGGCGCTCTCGGGGGTGGCCGCCGTGGTCGCGCTCGAGGCGGGGTGGGTCACCACCGAGGTCGGCCGGCAACCCTGGATCGTGTACGGCTACCTGCGCACCGCCGACGCGGTGAGCGCCGCCCCGGGGCTGCGGCTGGGGCTGTACGCGCTGCTCGTCGTCTACACGATCCTGACCGCAGCCACCATCTACGTGCTGCGGCTGATGGCCAGGGCGCCGCTGCCGGTGGCGCCGCAGGAGACCGAGCCGGTCGAGCCCCGGACGCTCTCGTGACCCTCGCCGAGGTCGTGCTGGCGGTGACCTGGGTCGGGGTCACCTTCTACGCGCTGCTCGGCGGGGCCGACTTCGGCGCCGGCTTCTGGGACCTGTTCGCCGGCGGTGCCCGCCGGGGCTGGGCCCAGCGCGAGCTGATCGAGCACTCCATCGGCCCGGTGTGGGAGGCCAACCACGTCTGGCTGATCTTCACCCTGGTGGTGCTCTGGACCGGGTTCCCGCCGGTGTTCGCGGCGGTGATGTCGACCATGATCATCCCCCTCACCTTGGCCGCGTTCGGGGTGATCATGCGCGGGGCGGCGTTCGCCTTCCGCAAGGTCGTCGACGCGCTCTGGCTCAAGCAGGTCTTCGGGGCCAGCTTCGCCGCCTCCTCGGTGCTCACCCCGTTCTTCCTCGGGACCGTGACCGGCGGGGTGGCCACCGGTCGGGTCCCGCCGGGGAACGCCCGCGGCGACCTGATCACCAGCTGGCTCAACCCGACCTCGCTGCTGGGCGGCACCCTCGCCGTCGGCGTGTGCGCCTATCTGGCCGCGGTCTTCCTGGTCCGGGACGCCGAGCGCGAGGGCCATGACCGGCTGGTCGAGCAGTTCCGGGCCCGGGCCCTGGGCACCGGGGCCGCGCTCGGGATCATCGCCCTGGGCGGCATCTTCGTCCTCCGGGCCGACGCGCCCCGGCTGTTCGAGGGGCTGACCGGCCGGGCCCTGCCCCTGGTCGTCGCCTCGGCCGTGTTCGGCCTGGTCTCACTGGTGCTGCTGGTGCGCCGCCGGTTCGTGGCCGTGCGGGTCACGGCCGCGCTGGCCGTCACCGCGATCGTGTGGGGCTGGGCGGCCGGCCAGTACCCGTACATGCTGGAGCCGGACCTGACCATCGAGCAGGCCGCCGCCGGGCGGGCCACCCTGACCGCCATGCTGGTCAGCCTGGCGATCGGCGCGCTGCTGCTGGTGCCCTCGATGACCTGGCTGTTCGTGATCTTCCAGCGCGAGCAGGACCCGCACGCCCGGTCCGTCAACGGCGAGCGGGGGGTCAGGTGAAGTCCGCGTACTCCCGGTCCCGCTGCCGGCCCCGGCGCAGGACCGTGATGCCGAGGAAGTACAGCACCGGCATGGCCGCATAGATGGCCAGGCTCACCACCGGCGCGGCCCTGGCGACCAGGAAGGCGAGCAGGTAGACCAGGCCGGGGAGAGGTTGAGGGCCAGCCCGGCCCGGCGCTGGCGGTCGTCGAGCCGCGCCCACAGCAGCTGGGGGCGGCTGGCGGCGTACAGCCAGACCAGGCCGCGGTCGGTCCGGCGGATCAGCGCGAACAGGTCACGATGGGCGACCCAGTACATGCCGGCAGCGTGATGATGATGGCGAACACCCCGTCGGAAAGGGCCAGGACCCGAGCGGGGTCGTGGGTGCGTTCCAGCATGGCCCGTTGACCGTCGCGTAGCCGTGCCTGTTCGAGGGTGGCGTCCCGGTCGTCGGCCACCTCGGCCTCCTCCCCTTGCCTCGCTGTGTCACCGCCCATGCTGGAACGCCGCGAGGCGGGTGTCACTCCCCCGCCGACGGCGGGCGCACCGGGAGGCGGACCCGGAGCACGGTCCGGCCCGGGTGGGAGTCGATGGCGATCGCGCCGCCGTGACGGTCTTCGACGATGCGCCGGGCGATGTCGAGGCCGAGGCCGGTGCCCTTGCCGACGTCCTTGGTCGTGTAGAAGGCGTCGAAGGCTCGCGCCGCCACCTCCGGTGGCATCCCCGGGCCGGTGTCGGCCACCTCGACGACCACGCCGTCCCCCTCGGCCCGGGCCGAGATCCGGAGGGTGCCGGTGCCGTCCATGGCGTCGAGGGCGTTGTCGATGAGGTTGGTCCAGACCTGGTTGAGCTCGCCGGCGTAGGCCTCGATCCGGGGGATGTCGGCGCCGTACTCGCGGACGACGGTGACCCCGTCGCGGAGCTTGGGGCCGAGGATCAGCAGCGTGCTGTCGAGGCCGTCGGCGACGTCGATCCGCTGCAGGGAGGCGCGGTCCATCTGCGAGTAGGACCTGACCGCGGCGACCAGCTCCGAGATGCGCCTGGTCGACTCCTTCACCTCACCCAGCAGCGTGGTCACCGAGACCGTGCTGGCCAGCCACTCCAGGCCCGCCTGGAGGGCCGGTCCCTCCAGGACGGCGGCGGCCCGTTCGCACCAGGCGGGGCCGGCCCCGGCGGCGGCCAGCGTCGGGGCGACCGTCCACGCCCCCTGGACGCCGTGACGGGTCAGCCAGGACGCGAGCGCCTGCTCGCGGTCGGCCCGGTCCAGCGGATCCAGGTCGGCCGTCTGAGGCGCCAGCTCCTGGCGCAGGGCGTCGAGGGCGGCGAACTGCCCGGCCGAGAGCTCGCCGCGGACCAGCCGGCCCACCGACTCGACCAGTGCCGCGCAGGCGGTCTCGAGGGCGTCGACCGTCCGGGCGGCGGCCGAGGCCGGGTTGTTGATCTCGTGGGCCAGGCCGGCCGCCAGCGTGCCCAGGGTGACCAGGGACTCCCGCTGGCGGGCGGTGGACTCGATCGACCGCGCCGTGCGGTAGAGCCCCTGGATGAGGTGCCCGCCGAACGGGAACCAGGCGCTGGACCGGTCGCGGAGCACCTCGGCCGGGACCCGCAGGACCCGTCCGGGGGCCACTCCCCGGCCGGTCGCCAGGTAGACGCCGTGCTCGTCCCAGGCGCGGAACCCGCCGGCCCAGCGGCCGGGCACGTCCATCCTGGCCACCACGGTGTCCTCGCGGCCGACGTGGCGGACGAGGTCGATGGCGCCGGAGACGA
>DATABK010000087.1:0-1779 GCA_036259695.1 Actinomycetes bacterium
GGCATCCTGGCCGCATGCGACCCGACCAGCGAAGTCTTGCTCGGATCCCGCAGCACGGCATTCTGTGCCTACAACGACGAGGCCACTCCCGAGCTGCCGCACCGCCTTTGCGGCTTGGCCACAAAGCGGCTGGTCACCGAGGTAACCACATCTGCCGTCAAGGCTGGAGCCAACGGCTCAAGGTGTACCAGGTCGTCCTCGCCGGCCGTGCCACTAGCGTGCCATTCACAGCGGTCGCGACCGGTCCCGACCGGACAGCCAGGGACAACACCATAGTGGGCGTGGCCCGCGCCGTTCTCCGTCCCCGCAGGTAGCGATCCTGCCGGATCTGGCTTTGGGAGCAGGGGGTTCGCGCCTACGGTGGGTCCGCAGCACCGTCCGGCTGAGTCTGGGTCGGACGCTCCGGTCATGGGCGCGAAGGGGGTCGAGACGGTGGCGAAAGTAGCCCGTCCCCGAACGATGACAATATGGCTTTACCGTAGCAGTCGGCGTAACGTTCAGCGGACGGTCATCGCCCGTCCTGGCCTCAGAGCAGTACGATCGGAGGAGTAGGGCGGCAGGCCAGATGAGCGCTGCTGATGTACATGAGCCCTCCGAGACGACGAACCGTTGCGGTGTCGCCCGGTTTGTCTTGGCGTTCAGCGGCCGGCCGCGCGAGCCCGTTGAGCTGGACACGCGCGCCACGGAGCTGCTGGCGGTGGTCGGCCAGACGATGCAACCGGCCCGGGTGTCAGTGTGGCTGCGGCTGGCGGCCGCCCAGGTCGGTCACATAGCGGCAGCGGCACCACGCGCCGCACCCGCAGTAATCGGTTTAGAGGGCGGTTTCATAAGGGGCTGGTGAGGGTGAGAGGCTTGGGGGATGAAGCCCACGCCCACGCCTCCTCCCATGGCCGAGCAGCTCGTCCCTGACGACATCTGGCAGGCGATCGCGCCGCTGCTGCCAGCCCACCCACCCCGACCGAACGGCGGCCGCCCATGGATCTCGGATCGGGCAATCCTGGGCGGCCTGATCTATGTCCTACGCTCCAGCACGCCCTGGCGACTGTTGCCTGCCCGGGCGCTGGGCTGCGGCAGCCGGGTCACCTGCTGGCGGCGGCTGCGGGCCTGGCACCAGGCCGGGGTCTGGGAGCAGCTGCACCACCGGCTGTTGGACTGGCTGGGTGACGACGGCCAGATCGACTGGTCCAGGGCGGCGGTCGACAGCGTGAGTGTGCGGGCCAAGCATGGGGGGAGTTGACCGGCGCGAATCCGGTCGACCGGGGCAAGCTTGGCTCCAAGTACCACCTGCTGATCGACGGCCGCGGGATCCCGCTGGCCGTGGGGCTATCGGCGGCCAACACCCACGACTCGCTGCTGCTGGAGCAACTGGTGGATGCGGTCCCGCCGGTCAAGGGACCTCGGGGACGCCCGGGGCGGCCGCGCCGACGGCCGGCCAAGCTGCACGGCGACAAGGGCTATGACTATCCGCGGTGCCGGCAGGTGCTGCGTCACCGGCGGATCAGCCCGCGGATCGCCCGGCGCGGGGTCGAGTCCTCAGAGCGGCTGGGCCGGCATCGCTGGCGGGTCGAGCGCAGCCTTGCCTGGCTGGTCGACTTCCGTTACCTGCAGGTCCGCCATGGCCGCCGTGCCGACTATCTCCAGGCCTTCCTCCATCTGGCCTGCGCCCTGATCTGCGCCCGCTTCCTCAAACCCTTATGAAACCGCCCTCTAAGGAGTTGCAGCGCGGCATGGCGCGCTAGAGCGGACGGTAGGACTAGCTCGGTGTGAGCTGACCGAAGG
>DATABK010000088.1:0-3384 GCA_036259695.1 Actinomycetes bacterium
GCCCGGGCCGCGGTGACGGCCCGGTCGACCTGGTCGGGGGTGGCCGAGGGGACCTCGGCCAGCGGCTCCTCGGTGGCCGGGTTGGCGACCACCTCCGGCGGCCCGACCCCGGCCAGCTCGGCGCCGGCGACCCACATGGCGGTCCTCATGACGACACTGTAGCCAGGGCGCTGTCGAGGATGTCGAGCCCGTCCGAGAGCAGCTGCTCCTCCATGACCAGGGGGGCGAGGATGCGCACGACGTTGTCGTGGATCCCGGCCTTGAGGGTGAGCAGCCCGCTCCGGGCCGCCTCGGCCACCACCTGGCTGGTCGCCTGCTTGGCCGGCTCCTTGGTCTCGCGGTCGCTCACCAGCTCCATGGCCATCATCGCGCCCAGGCCCCTGACCTCGCCCACGATGCGGTGCTTGTCGCCCAGCTCGCCCAGCCGCCGCCCCAGGGTCTCGCCCATCCGTCGGGCCCGCTCCAGCAGGTCCCCCTGCTCGAACAGCTCGATCGTGGCCAGCGCGGCCACGCAGGCCAGGGGATTGCCGCCGTAGGTGCCGCCGAGCCCGCCCGGGCCGGGAGCGTCCATCAGCTCGGCCCGGCCGGTGACCGCGGCCAGGGGCAGGCCGGAGGCGATCGACTTGGCCGAGAGGGTGAAGTCGGGGACCACGCCGGGGTGCTGCTCGGTGGCGTACAGGGTGCCGGTGCGGCCGAAGCCCGACTGGACCTCGTCGGCCACGAAGGGGATGTCCAGGCGCCGGCACATGTCGGCGATCCGCTCCAGCCAGCCGGGCGGCGGGGCGATGAAGCCGCCCTCGCCCTGGACCGGCTCCACGATCAGGCAGGCCACGTTCTGGGGGCCGACGTGGACCTTGATCTCCTCCTCGATGTAGTCGGCGCAGGCCAGGCCGCAGTTGGAGGGGCTGAGGTGGAACGGGCAGCGGTAGCAGTAGGGGAAGGGCATCCGGTAGATCTCGCTCGGGAACGGCTGGTAGCCCTGCTTGTAGGGGGCGACCTTGCCGGTCATGGCCAGGGCCAGCAGGGTGCGGCCGTGGAAGGCGTTGTCGAACACGACCACCCCGGGGCGCCCGGTGGCGGCCCGGGCGATCTTGACCACGTTCTCGGTCGCCTCGGCCCCGGAGTTCACCAGCATGGTCCGCTTCTCGTAGTCGCCCGGGGTGATGCGGTTGAGGGCCTCGGCCACGGCCACATAGGGCTCGTTCATGACCGCGTGCTGGCAGGTGTGGAGGTAGCGCCCGACCTGGTCCTTGACCGCCTGGGTGACCGACGGCGGGGTGTGGCCGGCGTTCAGGACCCCGAGGCCGCCGGTGAAGTCGATGAACCGGTTGCCGTCGACGTCCTCGATGACCGCCCCGGAGGCGGCGGCCGCGTACACCGGGGTCATGGTGGCCACCCCCCTGGCCACCGCCTTGCGCCGCCGCTCCTCCAGCGCCCTGCTGTTGGGCCCCGGCACCTCCCCGGCCAGTTTCCACTCCTGCGGCATGCCCAATTGGTACACCTCTTCCTCGGGTCGTCGTTGTCCCTGATCCATCGGGGGGCTCCCCTACGCTGCGCCCCCCGAACCCCCCGCGGCTACGCCGAAGCTCTGAGCGGGTTGCCGGGTGACCAGGGTCACCTCCAGATTGCGGGTGGCCAGCTCGGCCAGGAAGGGCTCGGGCGGGACGGCGTCCTCGGGGGGGAGCACGCCCGGCTGGTCGATCACCTTGGCGGCCAGGAACTGGGCGACGATGCTCGCGGGCACGCCGGTGTCGAGCTGGCCCGCCCCGGCCCCCCAGCCCGGGTGGGGCCGGACGACGCACTCGGCCAGCCGCTCCACCGGGACGGCGGCGATGGGGTGTTCGCTAAGAGAGTCCCGCAGAACCCCGTCGGGGGTGCCGAGGTGTTCGCGAGGGGCGAGGGCCGGATCCCCCGAAGGTCCGGCCCGTCGCCCTCGCACCCGGACCCAGATCGCCTCGGCGTCGTCCGGGGCGGCCTCGGGGCCGGGCGTGGTGGCGGTCCTGGTGATGCAGTGGACGAGCAGCTCCCGCGGGACCACCCGGCCGCTCGGGAGCTCGACCGGAGTGGTATCGGCAAGTCCGAGCGCCGTCAGGAGGGTCAGCTTGTCCATGAAGTCGGCCGGGAACCCGACCTTGAAGGTCACCGACCGGATCCCGCGGTCGGCGAAGAACAGCGGCAGGGTGGCGACCTCGGAGTGGAGGGTGTGGCCGACCCGGACCCGGCCCACCGGCGGCGGGAAGTCCAGCTCCTCCTGGTCGCTCATGGCCGGCACCTCGACCAGCCGCCCGTCCAGGAAGGCCATGGCCGGGACGGCGAACTCGTCCAGCACCGTCTGGATTGCGTACGGCACGGGCACCGGCGCGCTCGAGGGGGCGAAGTCGGCCACGCCCAGGCGGACCTCGACGTCGGTGACCACGGCCAGGTCGCGGGCGGCCAGGGCGGCCAGGACGTTGGTGATGCCGGGGCTGCCACCCATGCCGACCACGGCCGTGACCCCGGCGGCCACGAACCGGTCGTGGAGGGTCAGCTGGCGGCGGGTCGTGTGGAACAGGCCACCAAGGTCCACGTAGTGGGTCCCGGTGTCGGCGCAGGCCTCCATCACCGGCAGGTTCAGAGAGAACACGGCGCAGTTGCAGACCACGTCGGCGCCGTCGAAGGCCCGGCGGAGGGCGTCGGGGTCGCCGGCATCCAGGGCCAGGGCGCTGACCTGGGCGGTGCCGTTGCTCCCGGACCGGGCGGCCGACCAGCCGGCCGCCTCCCGGGCCCGGGCCCCGTCGAGGTCGGCGACCACCACCTCGTCGACGCCCTCGGACTCGGTCAGGTCGCGCACGGTCCAGCGCCCCATGGCGCCGGCGCCGCCCACCACCAGGACCCGCATCCCATCTCCCTCCGACGGCGGCAGGCTGTCAGCCAGGCGAGCTCCCGGGCCAGTGCCCACCCGTCCATCGGCGAGGTACGCTGTTGTACGAATCGGCGTAGAAGGGGGCCTGTGACCACCACCGTTGCCGACCTGCTGGCCATCGAGGAGCTCCGCCTGGGCCTGGTCGCGGGCGCCAAGGGCCAGGACCGGCCGATCCGCTGGGCCCATGTGTCCGAGCTCAAGGACCCGACCCGGTTCCTGCGCGGCGGCGAGGTGCTGCTGACCACCGGCCTCGGCATGCGCGGCGGCCCGGCCACCCAGGCCGCCTACGTCGAGCAGCTGGCCGGGGCCGACCTGGCCGCCCTCGGCATCGGCCTCGGCTTCACCTTCAAGGCCACCCCTCCGGCCGTGCGCGACGCCTGCGACCAGGCCGGCTTCCCGGTGTTCGAGGTGCCCTTCGAGGTCCCGTTCATCGCCATCACCGAGGCCCTGTTCTCCCGCCTGGTCAACGAGCAGTACGTGCT
>DATABK010000089.1:0-2476 GCA_036259695.1 Actinomycetes bacterium
AGGGCGGCCGCGGTGGCGCTGCCGACCGCCTCGGCGCTGGCCGGGCGGCCGGGGGCCATGGCGGCGGCGTGCAGGATCGCCTTGACCCCGCGGTCGGCCAGGCGGCCGGGGCCGGTCCGGACCGCGTCCCCGACTGGCCAGGGCCCCTGGGCGACGGCCTCGGCCTCGACCTCGGGGCCGGCGGCCCGCCGGATGGCCCCGGCGACCCCGGAGCCGAGCCAGCCCTCGTTGTTGGCCGCGTTGACGATCCCCTCGGTGCCGGCGGCGGTGATGTCGCCCTGCCAGACCCAGACGCCGACCGGCCCGATGCTGGCCACCTTGCGACGCTCGTCCATGCTCCCTCCGGTTTGCTGGCCACACCGTACCCCGCCACGGGGTTAGCGGTAGAGGGCGTGCAGCCAGAGGTCGGCCAGCGTCTCCACGGTGAGGTCGCGGTCCAGGGGCTCGCCGCGGACGGCCCGCAGGAACATGGTCTGCTCGGCCATGGCGGCCAGGGCGGTGGCGGCGGTCAGGGGGTCGACCGGGCGGGTCACGCCCTGGCCGGCGGCCCGCTCGATGTTGCGGGCGATGCGGGCCACGAACTGGCGGCGGACCTCGTCCAGGACCCGGCCCAGCTCCGGGTCCTGGATGGAGGCCTCGGTCCAGAGGGCGATCAGGTCGGCGTCCCGGTCGTACAGGTCGGACAGGCCGCGCAGGACCTCGACCAGGCTGGCCCGGACGTCGCCGGGCCGCCAGGGCTGGCCGGCCAGCTCGACCAGGGTGGCCGCGTTCTCGGAGATGAGGGCGGCCAGGGCGGCCCGCTTGTTCTTGAAGTAGGCGTAGAAGGTGCCGTGCCCGACCCCGGCCCTGGCGACCACGTCCTCGACCCGGGCCCGCCCGTAGCCCAGGTCGGCGAAGGCCTGCCGGGCCGCGACGAGCAGCTTGGCTCTGGTGTCGGTGGCGGTTGGCACGGGGGGAGGATAGAACGGATTGGCGCCTTCTCACGTCTTCCTTATCAGTCGCGCCTACAATCGGGTAGCTCAGTACCGAGGAAAGGAGCCAGCCGGCGGTGGCCACGACGCGCCCTGAGACGGGCGGCATGGACGACGTCGCCTCCTCGTTCGAGAAGATCCGGGCGAACATCGAGCGGGTCATCGAGGGCAAGACCGACGTGGTCCGCCTCGCCCTGGTGGCCCTGCTGGCCGAGGGGCACCTCCTGATCGAGGACGTCCCCGGGGTTGGCAAGACCATGCTGGCCAAGGCCCTTGCCCGCTCGATCGACTGCTCGGTCCGCCGGATCCAGTTCACCCCCGACCTGCTGCCCTCCGACGTCACCGGGGTCAGCGTGTTCAACCAGGAGCGGGGGGACTTCGAGTTCAAGCCGGGGGCGATCTTCGCCAACATCGTCCTCGGCGACGAGATCAACCGGGCCTCCCCCAAGACCCAGGCGGCGCTGCTCGAGTCCATGGAGGAGCGCCAGGTGACCATGGACGGGGTCACCTACCAGCTCGGGGTGCCGTTCATGGTGGTCGCCACCCAGAACCCGATCGAGCACGAGGGCACCTACCCCCTGCCCGAGGCCCAGCGGGACCGGTTCATGCTCGAGCTGAACATCGGCTACCCGACCCGCCAGGCCGAGATCGAGATCCTGGAGACCCACGGCCGGACCACCACCCTGCTCAGCGACCTCAAGCCGGTGGCCGACGCGCCGACGGTGGCCGACATGATCGAGGGGGTCAAGACCGTCCACGTGGCCGACACCCTCAAGCGCTACATCGTCGACCTCGTCCGGGCGACCCGCGACCACGCCGACCTGGCCCTTGGGGCCAGCCCCCGGGCGGCCCTGGCCCTGCTGCGGGCGGCCCGGGCCGCCGGGGCGGTGGCCGGCCGCGACTACGTCGTCCCCGACGACGTCAAGGAGCTGGTCACCCCGGTGCTGGCCCACCGGCTGATCACCGCCCCCGAGGCCCAGATGATCGGCCGCACCGCCGCCGACGTGCTGGCCGACATCGTGGAGTACGTCCCCATCCCGATCCGCGGCCGGGGCGAGAGCTGACTTGCTGAAGGCGTTCACTCCGCGGGCGGCCGGGTTCGCCGCGGCGGCGCTCGCGCTCTACGTGGCCGGGCGGCTGACCGGGGTCTCCGAGCTGTACATGCTGGCCGTGGCCGCGCTCGCCCTGCCCCTGGGGGCGCTGGCCGTGGTCACCTGGGGCAACAGCCGGCTCACCTCCAGCCGGGCCGTCCGCCCGGTGCGGACCTCGGTCGGCAACCGGATCAGCGTCACCGTGCGCCTCGACAACCCGACCAGACTGGAGACGGGGGTGCTCCTGCTCGAGGACCGCCTCCCCTACCAGCTCGGCCCCGGGGCCCGGTTCGTGGTCCCCGGGATCCCCGGCGGCGACCGCCAGCTGCTCTCCTACGAGCTGCGGGCCGCCGCCCGGGGCCGCTACTCGATCGGCCCCCTGGCCGTGCGCCTGGCCGACCCGTTCGGGCTCGC
>DATABK010000090.1:0-1792 GCA_036259695.1 Actinomycetes bacterium
CATCGTGGGTGGCGGGCCGGCGGGGTTGGGTGCGGCCGTGTACGGCGCCTCGGAGGGCCTGCGCACCGTGCTGGTGGAGAAGCGGGCCACCGGCGGGCAGGCCGGCCAGAGTTCCCGGATCGAGAACTACCTCGGCTTTCCCGACGGGGTCAGCGGGGCCCAGCTGACCGACCGGGCCCGCCGCCAGGCGGCCAAGTTCGGGGCCGAGATCCTCACCGCGGCCAACGTCACCGGCCTCCAGGTGCGGGGCTCGTCCCGGGTGGTCGGCTTCGCCGACGGGGGCGAGGTCGCCGCCCACACCGTGGTGCTGGCCACCGGGGTCGCCTACAACACCCTCAAGGCGCCCGGCATCGAGGAGCTCACCGGCCGCGGGGTCTTCTACGGGTCGGCCATGACCGAGGCCCCGGCCTGCGCCGACGAGGACGTCTACGTGGTCGGGGGGGCCAACTCGGCCGGCCAGGCGGCGGTGTTCCTGGCCCGGCACGCCCGGCGGGTCACCCTGCTGGTCCGGGCCGACGGCCTGGAGCGCTCCATGTCCCAGTACCTGATCCGCCAGCTCCGCGACACCGGCAACATCCGGGTCCGGCCCAGCACCCGGGTCGCCGGGGCCGCGGGCGGCGAGCACCTGGAGCGGCTGCACCTCTGCGACACCCGCACCGGGACGGTCGAGGAGGTGCCGGCCGGCTTCCTGTTCGTGTTCATCGGGGCCGCGCCCTGCACCGAGTGGCTCGACGGGACGGTCGAGCGCGACCCCAAGGGCTTCGTGGTCACCGGCCCCGACCTGCTCCGCGGCGGCCGGCGGCCGCCGGCCTGGCCCCTGGACCGCGACCCCTGGTACCTGGAGGCCAGCGTGCCCGGGGTGTTCGCGGCCGGCGACGCCCGGGCCAACTCGGTGAAGCGGGTCGCCTCGGCGGTGGGGGAGGGGGCCATGGCCATCCAGCTTGTCCACCGCTACCTGGAGGCCTCGTGACCGGGCGGCTCGGACCCGGGGACCTGGCCGGCCTGTTCCTGTTCGAGAAGCTGACCGACGAGCAGCTGGCCTGGCTGGCCGAGCGGGGCGAGGTCGCCGACTACGAGGCCGGCACCGAGGTCTACCGGGTGGGTGAGCCCGCGACCCACCTGTACGTGCTCCTTGAGGGCACCCTGTCGTTGGTCATGCGTGCTCCCGGAGGCGAGATCGAGGTCAACCGGACCGACCACCGCGGCACCTACGCCGGGGCCTTCATGGCGTTCATGGCCCACCTGGACCTGCCGCTCGCCCGCACCTACGGCACCGGCCTCCGGGCCGTGACCGACTGCCGCTTCTGGGTCCTGCCGGCCGAGGACTTCGGCTGGGCGGTGCGGGAGTGGTTCCCGATGGCCACCCACATGCTGGAGGGGTTCGCCATCCAGGGGATGGGCTCCCAGCAGACCCTCAGCACGCGCGAGCGGCTGGTCGCCCTGGGCACCGTCACCGCCGGCCTCACCCACGAGCTCAACAACCCGGCCACCGCCGCCGCCCGGGCCGCCGCCACCCTGGCCGAGCGCCTGCAAGGGCTCTGGGACGAGCTGGCCGCGCTCGCCGGGGCGCTGGCCGCCGATGGGCAGCTGGCCGACCTCATCGGCCTGGTCCGCCAGGCCGTGGCCGGCCGCCCCGGCCAGGCGCCGCTGTCGCCGCTGGAGGCCTCCGACCGCGAGGACGAGCTCGGCGGCTGGCTGGAGGAGCACGGCGTCCCCGGGGCTTGGGACCTGGCCCCGCCCCTGGTCGCCGCCGGGGTCGACATCGGCTGGCTGGAGCGGGTCGCGGGGCGGG
>DATABK010000091.1:0-3957 GCA_036259695.1 Actinomycetes bacterium
CCTCTACGGGCTGATCGTACTCGCCCTGGCCTGGGTGTACGTGCGCCTCACCGGCCAGCGGGGGGCGTGACCGGTGGCCGGCGAGCTCGGCCAGGTGGCCGGGACCCGGGTCGGGATCGTCGGCACCGGCTGGATGGCCGAGACCCACACCGAGGCCCTGCGACGCCTCGGGATCGACGTCGCCGGGGTCGCCGGCCGCACCCCGGCCCGGGCCCGGGAGGTGGCCGACCGGCTCGGGCTGGCCACCGCCTATGACTCGGTCGAGGCCCTGTCAAGGACGACTCGCTGGCCGCCGTGCACGTCACCAGCCCCAACGACGTCCACGCCGCCCAGGCCACGGCCGCCCTGCGGGCCGGCCGCCACGTGGTCTGCGAGAAGCCGCTGGGGGTCTCGGCCGCCGAGACGGCCGCACTGGCCGGGCTGGCCGCGGGCAGCGGGCTGGTCAACGCCGTCTGCTTCAACCTGCGCTTCGCCCCCCACAACCACAACGCCGCCGGCCTGGTCCGGGCCGGGGAGATCGGCGAGCCCCGCTATGTCACCGGCAGCTACCATCAGGACTGGCTGCTGGAGGAGACCGACTGGAACTGGCGGCTGGTGGCCAGCCGCCAGGGCGGCCTGCGGGCCGTGGCCGACATCGGGTCGCACTGGATCGACCTGGTCGGCTTCGTCAGCGGCCGCCGGGTCACCGAGGTCCTGGCCGACCTCCACACCTTCGTGCCCGAGCGCAACCACCCCCTGGTCGAGGTCGGCACCTTCGCCGGGGCCGGGGTGGCCGAGGACGTCGAGCGGGTCCGGGAGGAAATGTCGAGCGACGACGCCGCCGGCCTGCTGCTGCGCCTGGAGGGCGGCATGCGGGGGGTGTGCTCGGTCAGCCAGGTGTCGGCCGGGCGCAAGAACCGGCTCAGCTGGGAGCTGAACGGGTCGCGGCGGTCGCTGGCCTGGGTCTCGGAGGAGCCGGAGTACCTGTGGGTCGGGCACCGGGGCCGGCCCAACGAGGTCGCCGGCAAGGACCCGGCGCTGATGTCGGACCTCGGGGCGGCCGTCACCGGCTACCCGGCCGGCCACGTCGAGGGCTACCCGGACACCTTCCGGGGGCTGTTCGCGGCCGTCTACGCCGACGTCGCCGCCGGCCAGCCGGCGCCGGCGCCCGCCTATCCAACCTTCGCCGACGGCCACGACATCGCGCTCGTCTGCGAGGCCGTGACCACCTCCGCCCACTCCAGGACCTGGGCGCCAGTCAGGAGGGACGAACCATGAAGCTCGGGCTGCTCACCGCCGCCTTCCCCGACACCCCGCTCACCCAGGTCGCCGACTGGGCCGCCGGCAACGGCTTCGCCGCCCTCGAGGTGGCCTGCTGGCCCAGCGGGGATGCCGCGGCCCGCCGGTATGCCGGGGTGTCCCACATCGACGTCGCCGGCCTGTCCGACGCCCAGGCCAAGGAGCTGGTCGACGACCTGGCCGGCCGCGGCATCGAGATCAGCGGCCTCGGCTACTACCCCAACCCCCTCCACCCCGACCCCACCATGCGGTCCGAGGCCCTGGACCACCTGCGGGTCCTGATCGCCGGGGCGGCCCGGATGGGGGTGCCGGTGGTCAACACCTTCGTCGGCGCCGATGCGTCCCGGCCGCTGCGCGACAACATCGAGGCCGCCCGCGGGTTCCTGCCCGACCTGGTCGCCTACGCCCGCGACCACGGGGTCAAGCTGGCCATCGAGAACTGCCCGATGATCTTCAGCCAGGACGAGTGGCCGGGTGGCCACAACCTGTTCTACGCCCCCGCGACCTGGCGGGAGATCTTCGGCTGGTTCGACGACGACACCCTGGGGCTCAACCTCGACCCCTCGCACCTGGTCTGGCAGATGATCGACATCGAGCGGGTGGTGCGCGAGTTCGGCTCCCGGCTTCACCACGTCCACGCCAAGGACCTCCAGATCGACCGGGAGGGCCTGTACGAGCACGGGATCATGTCGGCCGGGATGGGCTGGCAGGTCCCGCGCCTGCCCGGGCTGGGCGAGGTCCGCTGGGACCGGTTCCTGGCCGCCCTCTACCAGGCCGGCTACGACGGCTGCGTGGTCATCGAGCACGAGGACCGGGGCTTCGAGGGCAGCGACGAGAAGGTCAAGGCCGGGTTCCTCCTGGCCCGCAACGCGGTCGCGCCCTACGTGGTCTGACCGGCCACCCGGGCCGCGGCCGCCTCGTCCAGCCACCAGGTGCAGCCGGGGTGGCCCTGGAGGAGGCTGGCCGGCCGGGCCGGGCCGGGCGGATCCGCCAGGCAGGCCCGGACCATCTCGGCCTTGGCCGCCCCGGTGACCAGGACCCAGACCCGCTCGGCGGCGAGCAGGTCGGCCAGGCCGACGGTCACCCCCCAGCCCGGCCGGCGGCCGCCGAGGTAGCCGGCGGCCGCCTCCACGGTGGCCGGGGCCAGCTCGACCCGGCGGGTCCTGGCCCCGGGTGGGCTGCCCGGCTCGTTCATCCCCAGGTGGCCGTTGCCGCCAAGGCCGAGCACGGCCAGCTCCAGCCCGCCGTCGAGCCAGGCGTCGACCGCCCGGCACTCGGCGGCCAGGTCGGCGGCGGCGGGGTCGATCGGCCGGTAGCCGCCCGGTGGGAGGTCGACCCGGTCGACCAGGGCCCGGCGCAGGGTGGCGTCGCAGCCGCCGGGCTCCCCCGGCGGGAGGTCACCGAACTCGTCCAGCAGCAGCACCGACGCCTGCGCCCACGACAGCGGCCGGCCGGTCAGGTCGGCGTAGACGGGCAGCGGGGTCCGGCCGGTGGCCAGGCACATGCGCAGGGCCGGGCGGCGGCCGAGCAGCCCGGCCAAGGCGTCGGCCACCCGCCCGGCCCAGTCGCGGGTGGCCAGGACCCGGACGCCCGGCGGCGGGTCAGCCGACCACGCGGTCGAGGAAGCCACCGCTGGCCGGGTCCTTGAGGATGAGCTTGCGCCGGCCGTCGGGCAGGTGCTCCTCCTTGATGACGACCAGGCCGTCCTCCTTGCGCTCGGCCTTGGCCACCCGGGGCGCGACCCCGCCGCGCCACTCCAGCTCGACCGGCGCCCACGAGCGGGACTCGGCGGAGCGGTAGCAGGCGTCCATGACGGCGTTGACGACGTAGCCGTCGTACAGGGTCTCGGTCGGGTCGCGGCCCTGCTCCATGGCGTCGAACATGTCGGTGAACATGTCGACATAGCCGAGCTCGGCCACCTCGTCGCCGACCGGGAACTGCCAGCCCGCCTCGGCCTCGGCCTTCTCGGCCACATAGCCGCCCTGGCCGGAGGTGAACATGTCGAAGCCGGTGCGCAGGAAGTGGTTGAGCCAGATCGTGCCCTCGGTGCCGGCGACCTCGTCGCGCAGGTCCATCCCGCCCCGGAAGGTCCAGCTGACCTCGAACTGGCCGACGGCGCCGCTCTCGAACCGGATCAGGGCGATGGCGTTGTCCTCGGCCTCGATCGGGTGGACCAGGGTGTCGGCCCAGCACATGACCTCGACCGGCCGGTTTCCCTTGCCCACGAACGACCGGACGATCTCGATGCAGTGGCAGCCGAGGTCGACGATGGCCCCGCCGCCGGCCTGGCCGGCGTCCCAGAACCAGGCGCTGTGCGGCCCCGGGTGGGTCTCGCGGCTGCGCACCCAGAGCACGTCGCCGATCGCCCCCGACCGGGTCGAGGCCAGCGCCTTGCGGGTCTTGGGGGTGTAGACCAGGTCCTCCAGGTAGCCGCCGAACACCCCGGCCCGCTCCACCGTCTCCAGGATCCGGCGGGCCTCGGCGGCGCTGCGGGCCAGCGGCTTGGTCACCAGCACGGCCTTGCCGGCGGCGGCCGCGGCCGCCACCGCCTCCTCGTGCAGGTGGTTGGGCAGCCCCACGACCACGGTGTCGACGTCGGGGTGGTTCACGGCCTCCTGGATGCTGGTGGTCGAGGCCGGGATCCCCCACCGCTGCCGGAACGCCGCCCCCCGCTCCTCG
>DATABK010000092.1:0-4874 GCA_036259695.1 Actinomycetes bacterium
GACCTGCTGGCCGTGTCCTGCACCGGCTACAGCGGCCCCGGGCTGGACGTCCACCTGGTCGACGACCTCGGGCTCGGCGACCGGGTCCAGCGCCTGGCCATCGGCCACATGGGCTGCTACGCGGCCCTGCCTGCCCTGCGCACGGCGGCCGCCCTGGCCGCCGCCTCGGGCCGCCGCGCCCTGGTCACCTGCGTGGAGCTGTGCACCCTGCACACCCAGCCGCCGAGGACCCGCGAGGACGCGGTCTACCTGGCCCTGTTCGGCGACGGGGCGGCGGCCGCCCTGGTCGGCCCGGAGGGCGAGGGGCCCGTGATCGCCGGCTCGGCCACGGTCACCGTGCCCCGCAGCGAGGAGCGGATGGGCTGGCTGGTCGAGGACGAGGGCTTCCGCATGTGGCTCTCGCCCCGGGTCCCGGCCCTGGTCGAGCGGGGCGTCGGCGGGCTGGTGGACGAGCTGCTCCGGCCCCACGGCCTGGCGCAGCGCGACGTCGCCCACTGGGCCGTCCACCCCGGCGGGCCCGAGATCATCGACCGCGTCCAGCGGCGCCTCGGGCTGGCCGACGCCCAGGTCGCCCGCTCCCGCGAGGTGCTGGCCGACGGAGGCAACCGCTCCTCGGCCACGGTCCTGTTCATCCTCGAGCAGCTGCTGGCCAGCGGCGAGGTCGAGCCCGGCCAGTGGATCGTCGCCCTGGCCTTCGGGACCGGCCTGACCCTCGAGGCCCTCCTCCTCCGCGCCTAGGCCCCAGGAGCCCCATTGCGTATCGTCCGCTACAGCCACCAGGGCGACGTCGGTTTCGGCATCCACGAGGACGAGGCCGTGGCCGCGATCAGCCCGCATCCGTTCGGCGCCTTCGAGTACACCGGCCGGCGGCTGCCCGCCGACGAGGTCCGGCTGCTGGCCCCGGTCCTGCCGAGCAAGGTGGTGGCGGTCGGCCGCAACTACGCCGAGCACGCCCGCGAGCTCGGCAACGAGGTCCCGCCCGAGCCGGTGCTGTTCCTCAAGCCGTCGACCTCGGTGGTCGGCACCTTCGACCCGATCATCCGCCCCGAGGGGGTGGGCCGGGTCGACTTCGAGGGCGAGCTGGCCGTGGTCGTCGGCAAGCTGGTCCGCCGCCTCCAGCCGGCCGACGCCATCCAGGCCGTGCTCGGCTTCACCTGCGCCAACGACGTCACCGCGCGCGACCTGCAGCGCGCCGACGGCCAGTGGACGCGGGCCAAGGGCTTCGACACCTTCTGCCCGCTCGGCCCCTGGATCGAGACCGACCTGGACTCGAGCGACCTGGCCCTCCACACCCTGGTCAACGGGGACGTCCGCCAGCAGGCCCGCACCTCCCAGCTCGAGCACGGCGTGGCCGACCTGCTGGCCTTCGTGTCCCGGGTGATGACCCTGCTCCCCGGCGACGTCCTGCTGACCGGCACCCCGGCCGGCGTCGGCCCGCTCGAGCCCGGCGACCGGGTCGAGGTCGAGGTCGAGGGCGTCGGCGTCCTCGCCAACGAGGTCGTGGCCGAGCCGTCCCGCGGCTGACAACGTCCGCCGGCTGACAGCGCCCCGCCCCTGCCTGCTCCAGACTGGGCAGCGGAAGGAAAGGAGACAGGGTGCGGCGGCAGGGGCGGCGGGTCGTGACGCCGAACGGCTATGTCTGGTTCGTGCGCCGGCGCCGGGCCAGGCGCCGGGCTCCATGGGCGCGCCGGCCGCCTGGACAGGGGTTGCGATTCCATGGCGAGGAGGAGGTGCCGGCCGAGGCGCCGGCCGTACAGCCCTGGAGCGACCTCTGGAGGTTCCCGAACCTCGAGGTCGGCGAGCGAGGGTTCGACCGGTTCAACGACGACCGTCACGCGGCGGTCAATGCCGTCCAGGCGGCCGTCATCGGGGTGCTGGCCGCCGGTGTCCTCGCCTGGCTCACGGTCCGCTACGTGCTGGCCTGGCTGGTCCCGCTGGTCCAGGCCAACGCCCGGCTGCTGCTCGGCCTGGCCGCCGCCCTGGTGGTGCTCGCCGGCCTGAACCAGCTGCACCGGCCCTGGTACGTGGAGCTGCGACGCCAGGGGCTGGCCGACGCCCCCCGGCGGGTGTGGCGCGTCCAGGGATGGCGGCGGAGCGGTCGCCTGATGGGCGAGCTCACCGCCGCCATCCGCGACGGCCGGATCGACGGCCGGGGCGCCGTGATCCTCCGCCAGGACCCCTATCGCTGAGCGGGCTCAGGCGACGGCCGTTGCCGCCTGGGCGATGGCCCGGTGGTAGACCCGCAGGTAGCCGTCGACCATGTCCGGCACGTCGAAGCAGTCGAACATGTGCTGGCGGCACGCCTTGGCGTCGAGGGCGTCGACCCGCTCGATGGCCGCCGGCAGCTCCTCCACACGGTCGCAGATGTAGCCGGTGAGGCCGTCGACCACCAGCTCAGGCACCGAGCCGGCGCGCAGCGCCACCACCGGGGTGCCGCAGGCCATGGCCTCGACCATCACGATCCCGAAGGGCTCGTCCCACTGGATGGGGAAGACGAGCGCGCTCGCCTTGGCCAGCAGCTTCTTCTTCTCCTCGGTGGTGGCGTGGCCGTACCATTCGGCGTCGGGACCGAGCAGGGGCCGCACCCGCTCCTCGAAGTAGGCGTGCTCGGCCGGCTCGTTGCACTTGGCGGCGACCACGATCCGCCGGCCGGCGGCCCGGGCCGCCTTGATGGCCAGGTCGGGCCCCTTCTCGGGGTTGATCCGGCCGAGGAAGAGCACGAAGTCGTCCTTCTCGGTCTCGAACGGGTACTCGTCGACCGGGATGGCGTTGTAGACCGTGCCGGCCCAGGGTAGGTGCGGGCCCTTGGCCCGCTGGGCCTCGGAGATGGCCACCAGCGGGTGGTGGCGGCTGAGCAGCCGGTAGCACTCGCCGAGCTCGCCGGTGACCGGCCCGTGGGCGGTCAGCACCGTGGGGGTACGGCGGGCGCGTGCGGTCAGGGGGCCGCCCATCGAGTGGTCGTGGACCACGTCGACGTCCAGCTCCTCCAGGTACTCGTCGACCTGGAGGGCGTGCAGGAGCTCGGGGAACGGCGTGCCCATGCGGGCGACCGGCGGCTCCTCGTACGTCTGGAGGAACCTGGCCGCGCTGGTCCGGCATTCGCCGGCGCCGATCAGGGTGACCTCGTGGCCGCGGGCCACCAGGCCCTCGACCAGCCAGTGGACCATGGCCTCGATGCCGCCATAGCCATCGGGCGGGATCGGGAACCACGGTGGCGCGACCACAGCGACGCGCAGCTGTTTTGAAGCATCCTCGGATGCGGGCACTACTGGCCTCCTCACCGTTGGGGGTACGGCGGTGCCAAGGCGGAGCGGTGGAGCTGGGGGGCTCCTACCTTACCGCGAAGCACCGCCTCCAAACGAACTCGCGTAGCATTCGGCGCATGAGCGAGAGCGTTCGAACCCGGTTTGCCCCTTCGCCGACCGGCTTCCTGCATGTCGGCACTGCGCGGACCGCCCTTTACTCCTACCTTTTCGCGCGCCGCAACGGCGGCCAGTTCGTGCTCCGCATCGAGGACACCGACACCGGGCGCAACGTCGCCGACAGCGCCGCCGGGATCGTCGACGGGTTGCGCTGGCTCGGCCTGGACTGGGACGAGGGCTACCTCAAGGGCGGCCCCCAGGGGCCGTACGTGCAGACCGAGCGGCTGGACCGCTACCACGCCGCCGTCAACGCCCTGGTCGCCCACGGCGACGCCTACCTCTGCTACTGCACCAACGAGGAGCTGGAGCAGCGCCGCCAGGCCGCCCAGGCGGCCGGCCGGCCGCCCGGCTACGACGGCCACTGCCGCCAGCTGCGCCCCGCCCAGGTCCGGGCCTACGAGGCCGAGGGGCGCAAGCCGGCGGTCCGGTTCCGGCTCCCCGACAAGGGCGAGACGGTGGTCGAGGACCTCATCCGGGGCACGGTTCCCTTCGACAACGCCACCCTGACCGACTTCGTCATCCTGCGGGCCAACGGCATCCCCACCTACCACTTCTCGGCGGTGTACGACGACGTCGACATGGGCATCACCCACGTCATCCGGGGCGAGGACCTGTTCCCGTCCACGCCCAAGCACGTGCACGTGTTCCGGGCCCTGGGCCGGCCCACCCCGCCGGCCTTCGCCCACCTGCCGCTGATCGTCGGGGCCGACCGGCGCAAGCTGTCCAAGCGCCGTGACAAGGTGTCGGTCCAGCAGTTCCGCGACGAGGGCTACCTGCCCGAGGCCATGGTCAACTACCTGGCCCTGCTCGGCTGGTCGCTGGACGACCACACCGAGCTGTTCAGCCTGGCCGACCTGGAGCGGGTGTTCTCCCTGGAGCGGGTCTCGCGGAACCCGGCCGCCTTCGACATCAAGAAGCTCGACGCCCTCAACGGCCACTACCTGCGCCAGCTGCCGCCGGCCTCCTTCGCCGCCCGGGCCTGGCCGTTCGTGGAGGCGGCCGCCTTCCCCCAGGCCGACCAGGACCTGCTGGCCAGGGCGGCCCCGCTGGTCCAGGAGCGGGTCAACCACCTCACCGAGGTCGCCGGCATGGTCGGATTCCTGTTCACCGACCAGGTCGAGCTCGACCAGGCGGCCGCGGCCAAGGTCCTGACCGACGACGGCCGGGCCTTCCTGGCCGAGGCGGCGGCGCGGCTCGACAAGACCGACCCGTGGACGGCCGCCGGCATCGAGGCGACCCTGCGCGGCCTGCAGACCGAGCGCGGCCTCAAGCCCAAGACGGCCTTCCAGCCGGTCCGCCTGGCCGTCACCGGCCGGCTGGTCAGCCCGCCGCTGTTCGAGTCCATGGAGCTGCTCGGCAAGCCCCGCTGCCTGGCCCGCCTGGACCGGGCCGCCTCGGCGTCCGGTTGAGGGATCGGCCCGGCGGCCGCTAAGATGCCCGAGCCCGTGGGCC
>DATABK010000093.1:0-3004 GCA_036259695.1 Actinomycetes bacterium
GGCGGTCTCCCACCGGCCCGCGTCCAGAGCATTTCCCCTGCTCCCCGGGTTCTAAGCCGTCTTCGCGCCCCAGGTGTTGGCGGCGTAGAACGGCCCCTCGTTGGTGGCGTTGTCGCGGATGTTGGCGAAGGTGTTGCGCCAGGCGATGAACGTCGGCTTGTTGTAGAGCGGGATGGTGACCATGTCGGCGGTCAGCTGCTGGTCGATCTGGTTGCCCAGCTCAGCCGCCCTGGCCTCGTCGGTCTCGCTGTTGGCCTCGGCGAAGAGGTCGTCGACCTTCTTGCTCTCGTACGAGCCGTAGTTGCCGCCGCCGCCGGTCCGGTAGATGTCCCGGCTGCTCGAGATGGCGAACGGGGTCCCGACCCAGGCGAAGTTGGCGATGTCGAAGTTGCCCTGGGGCAGCCACTCGCCGAAGAACTTGGTCGAGTCGACGTTGGCGATCTTGATCTCGACCCCGATCTCCTTCATCTGGGCCTGGAACAGCTCGCCCTGGGTCTCGCGCAGCTGGTTGCCGGCGGTGGTGGAGAACCGGACCGAGAGCTTGTCGCCGCCCTTGGCGTAGATGCCGTCGGCGCCCTTCGTGTAGCCGGCCTCCTCGAGCAGCGCGGTGGCCGCGGCCACGTCGCCCTTGCCGTACTCGCCGAAGTGGTCCTGGTACTGGGGCTGGCCGGTCAGCCAGATGCGGTTGCCCAGCGGCTGCGCCTTGTCGCTGAACTGCTTGACGGTGCGGTTGACCAGCTCCTCGATGTTGATGCCCTTGGCGATGGCCTGGCGCACCTTGAGGTCACCGAGGTGCTTGTTCTTGAAGTTGAAGTCCAGGTGCTCGAACGACAGCCCGAAGTTGATCTCGCTGGCCACGTCGGGCAGCTGCTTGACCTGCTGGACCTGGTCGAGCTGGGGCTGGGGGTAGATCAGGTCGACCTCGTTGTTCTGCAGCGCCGCCGGCTGGGTGGTCGACTCGGGCAGGAACCGGAAGACGACCGAGTCCAGGTTGGCCTTGGGTCCGAAGTACTTGTCGTTGCGGACCAGGGTCAGGCTCTGGCCCTGGGTGTAGTTCTCGACCTTGAACCAGCCGGCGACCGGGATCTTCTCCGGCTCTTTGTCCAGGCCGGTGTTCCAGCCGCCCGGGCGCTCCTTGACGTAGTGGGACGGCAGGATCTGGGTGAACAGGCCCTTCCAGTCGGCGAAGGGCTCCCGGAACACCACGGTCACGGTCTTGCCGTTGTCGGACCCCTCGACGCTCTCGATCTGGTCGTAGCCGGTGGTCGAGGCGACGTCGTTGTCCTTGATCTTGCCGTTCTGCTGCTGCCAGAACCAGATGAAGTCGTCCGCCGTGACCGGGGTGTCGTCCGACCAGATCGCGTTCTGCTTGATCTTGTAGACGATCGTCTGGGGGTCCTCGCTGGTCTGCTCGGCCGAGTCCAGGAACGCGTCGTCCATCTTGACCGTGAAGTCCGGCTGGGCGTGGAAGGCGTGCGGGAACATGTTGATGGTGATGTTCAGGACCGAGGTGCCGTTGTCCTTGGAGGTATTGCTGTTGAACCCGGTGGGCTCCTGGTCGGCGGCGTAGTTGAGGGTGCCGCCGGGCTGGATCTGGCCGGTCCCGCCGCCGGTGTCGCCGCCCTCGTCACCGCCGCCACCGCAGGCCGTGGCCACCATGGCGAGACCGACGAGCAGCGCCGCCAGCCTGGCCGTACGCAAACGATGCACTTGAGTCGTACCTCCTGTCCGGAGTCGTGGCCCGCCGCCCACCGCGGTCAAGGACCCTGGCAATCGGGAGCGGCATCGTGACCGGGGGCCATTGCCGCGTTGCACGGAACCCCTTCGTGGCGCACCTCCCACCTTGTCGGCCTCGGGGGTAAGCAGAGATGCACAAGACCGGCAAGCCATTTTGCGGCCGAATCGTACCCTCGCCGCTAGGGTGCAGTCATAAGAATCTTCTCAGACAAGCGGCCACGGGTAGGCCCGCCCACTCCTGGGAGCGGGCAGGCGGCCCGTCCTGACCAGAGCCCCTGCCCGTCTGACGAGAGCGGCCACCTCGGCCCGATCGAGCAGCTGGGTCAGGCTCGCCCCGAGCGTGCCCCCGGCGGCCGCGTCGGCCAGCGCCTCCAGGTCAGCCAGGACCGGGGCCTCCAGCTCGGCCCCGGCCAGGTCCCAGAGCACGGTGCGGAGCTTGGCCTGGACGTGGAAGCAGAGCCCGTGGTCGATCGCCCAGACCCGGCCGTCCGGACCCGACAGGCAGTGGCCGGCCTTGCGGTCGGCGTTGTTGGTGACCACGTCGAAGGCGGCGATCCAGGCCAGGGCCGGGTGGCCGTCGGCCAGCAGCTCGAAGGCGGTGACCTCGGGGTCGGCGTCCACGTACAGCTGGACCGAGCCGACCCCGAGGGGGCCGTCGCGGGCCAGCGTCGGCGGGACCAGCCCCCAGCCGAGCTGCTCGGAGACCAGGTAGGCGGCGACCTCGCGCCGGTACAGGGTCCCGTCCGGGAAGTCCCACAGCGGCCGCTCGCCCCGGACCGGCTTGTACACGGCCAGCCCCTCCAGCCCCTGGTGGGTCACCTTGGCCAGCACGGTGGCGTTGGAGGCCCAGGGGATGCGCCCCAGCAGCTCCAGCTCCCCCTCGGCCAGGAACGCCAGGGCCCGCTCCTCCGAGACCACCGCGCGCTCGTGCTGGCCTGGGTCCGGGGCGCCGGTGCTCACGTCGCGCTGGGGCGGTGGCCGTTCTGGGCCGGGCAGATGTGACCGGTGGGGTCGAGCGGGTTGCCGCACAGGGGGCACAGCGGGCGGCCCCTGGCCACCACCTGGGAGCCGTGGCGGGCCAGGACCCGCAGCTGGGGCCGGGTCACGAACAGGCGCACCTCGAGCGGGTCGGCCGGCTCCAGCGGGTCCTCCTCGTCCTCCTGAGCCTGGAGCTCGGTGGCCACCACGACCACCCGGTCCCGCTCGGCGGCGTAGCTCAGCGACAGCTGCCCGACCCGGAACTCCGGCTCCAGCGGCTCGACCAGCT
>DATABK010000094.1:0-3168 GCA_036259695.1 Actinomycetes bacterium
ACGCCCTGGCTCATCTCCGGCTGGTAGGGGGTGTAGGAGGTGGCGAACTCCCCCCGCCCGGCCAGGTACCAGACCGAGGCCGGCACGTAGTGGTCGTAGACCCCGGCCCCGAGGAAGCAGGTGAGCTCGTCCAGGTGCCGGTTCCGGGCGGCCAGCCGGCCCAGCTCGGCGGCCACCTCCTGCTCGGCGTGGGGCCGGGGCAGGTCGAGGTCGGCCGGGGCCCGCAGGTCGGAGGGGATGGGCTGGAACAGCTGCTCGACGTCGTCGAGGCCGAGGGCGGCCAGCATCCGGTCGACGTCCTCACTGGTGTGGGGCTGGTAGCTCAACGCTCCTCCTGACGCGCCCCACCCGGCACCCAGGCGACTCCCCGGCGCCTCCCCCCGGTGGGATCGACATAGAGACTTATCTACTTAGGAACTTCTCGATGCATCCACATCGCCCTGTGCCCAGCAACCCAGCCAGGGCGCGGCGATTGAACCACCGCCCTCCAAGCCCCCGCAACGCCCCACCTGGTGGGGTCGAGGTGCTCAGCCGGCCCGCTTGGCGGCGGCCGGGCCGCGCCGCTGGGCGATCTCGGCCGGGAGGAGCACCCGGGCCAGCCGTACCAGCTCGGGGTCCGCGGGCAGGGGTGGAACAGCCGTCGGCGGGTCGGGCACCACCCGCGGCCGCCCCGCCGCCGTCGCCCGCTGGACCGCTCCACCGGTGCGATCACGCATCCGCTGCCCTGCCCGCCGGGCGTCGACCGAGGCGCGCAGCTCACCCTGGACCGGGCCCTGCGCCGGCCCGCTGCCCTCGCCGGCTCGCGGGGCGGTCCCTCCGAGCTCCTCGGGAAGAGAAAGATCTCCCTCCCCCGGGGTGGGCGCGGTGGCCATCTGGCTCGGAGGCTCCAGGCCGTACTTGGCCAGCAACGACAGGTAGTCGCGCTGGTACAGGACCTTGATGCGGACATCCGGGTAGAGCTCGCGCAGCCGTCGGACCTTGCGGTTCTTCTTGGTCACAAGGCGCTGGTTGAGGGTGGTGATCTCGATGTAGAGCCCGAACCCCGGCAGGTGGAAGTCGGGCCGGAAGTGCTGGGTGGGCTGGCCGGCCGCGTCCCACTCGATCGGGAAGGCGGTCGGCTCGTACTCCCACTCGACCCGGTAGAAGTCGAGCAGGCGCGCGAACTGGCGCTCGGAGTTGTGCGCGAAGGTGATCTGGTCGGCCGGCCGAGTCGCTCCCGCGCTGGTGGCCATGGCCGGCGCTAGCCCTGGGTCCCCTGCGGTGCGGCCCGGGGCGGAACCCCGCCGGACGCCTCGGCGACCGCCGGTCCGGTCACCGGGCCGGTGTCGGCCTCCGCGGCCGGGCTGCTCGGCTGGTCGCCGGGGAGGTGGGCCAAGTCGCCCTCGGTGTCGGCCCAGACCCGCCCGACGGCGATGCCGAACACGGCCTGGCCGTTGGACAGGACGTCCACCACCTCTTCATTGGAGTGGCAGGCGTAGATCCGGTTGCCGTCCGACATGAGGGTGATGTCGCTGAGCGGCTTGCCGCCCGACTCCTTGCGCAGGTAGCCGATCGCGTCGCGGATCTGGCGCAGCGAGACCCCGGCGTCCAGGAGCCGCTTGATGATGCGGAGCTCGACCACGTCGGTGAAGCTGTAGAGCCGCTGGGTGCCCGACCCGTCCGCCGCCCGCACCGACGGCGTGACCAGGCCGGTCCGGGCCCAGTAGTCGAGCTGCCGATAGGTGATGCCGACCAGCTTGTGAACGGTGGGGCCGCGGAAGCCCGGCTCCGATGCCGGGGACGATCGCGCGGCCATCCAGTTCCTCCTTGCCCGGATCTTGCGTAATTACAACGATGTGACGTCAAGCCTAGGGGTCGCGGTTCGCCGCGTCAACGAAGCAACCTCACCGTTATCGACCTGCGATGTCTCGACCTTCAGCAGAGGATGAACCTACCCAGAGCTACTCGAAATCCTCCGGACTGACCTGGTCGAGGAATTCGCGGAACTTCTCCACCTCGCGCTCTTCGTCGTCACTCTTGATCAGGATGGAGGCCTCGCTGAGCACGTCCTCCTCGGCGAAGATGGGCGTGTTGGCCCGCACCGCGAGGGCGATGGCGTCGCTCGGCCGGCTCGACACCGAGAACTTGGAGCCGTTCTGCCGCAGCTCGATGGTGGCGTAGAAGGTCCCTTCCTTCAGCTCGGTGATCACGATCCGCTCGATGGATACCACCAGCTCGTCCAGAAGATTCTTGAGCAGGTCGTGCGTGAGCGGCCGCTGGGTCGCCACGCCCTGGAGGGCGAAGGCGATGGCGGTCGCCTCGACGTTGCCAATCCAGATCGGGAGGAAGCGCTCGCCGTCGCGCTCCTTGAGGAGGACGATCGGCGTCTGGGTTGGAAGCTCGATCCTGACGCCGACGAGGGTCAGCTCGACCAACGCGAAACCCCCTCGGGCGTCGAACGTTTCTGGCGCCCGGGATGGGCGCTTGCCACCTGCCCGAGGCTATCAGACGCCTCCGGGCGATGCGACATACCGAGCGAAGGTTGCAGCCTGTGGGAGTTCACGCCCGAGGCGGCCTCCACGCGCCATCGGGCCTGGTCGCAAGGTCGAGCAAGGCCGGGTTGTCCCGCACCGCCCCCAGATCGTCCACGGCCAGGAGCTCGCTCCTCCCCCGCTCGCGCTCGTCCAGGTCGAGCCCGTAGCCGACCAGGAACACGTCCGGCACCTCGAAGCCGACATACGACAGCGGCACGTCGACGATGCGCCGGGCCCGCTTGTCCAGCAGGGCGCAGACCCGGAGGCTGGCCGGCCTCCGGGTGGCCAGCACCCGCAGCAGGTAGGTGAGCGTCAGCCCGGTGTCGACGATGTCCTCCACCACCAGCACGTGGGCGCCGGACAGGTCCAGGTCGAGGTCCTTCTCGATCCTCACCACCCCGGTGTCCTCGGACGCGTCGAACCGCGAGATCGCCATGAAGTCCACCCGGCACGGCATCGCCGCCGCCCGCACCAGGTCGGCCAGGAACACCACCCCGCCCCGCAGCACCGACACCAGAATCGGCTCCACCCCCTGGTAGTCAGCCCGCAGTTCAGCCCCCAGCTCCGCCACCCGCTGCCGCAGCGCCTCCCGATCCACCAGCAGCCGCACCACCGGTCGTTCCTCGTCCGCCACCGGCGGGCCGACAGAGGGGTC
>DATABK010000095.1:0-8900 GCA_036259695.1 Actinomycetes bacterium
GGGCCGGCGGTGACCTTGGCGATGTGATCCGCCGGGCCGGTGGTGGCCTTCGCGGCGTCACCCGCCGGCCTGGCGGCAAGCTTGCCGGCCTGGTCGAGCAGGCCGGTCAGGGTCCCGGTCGCGGGCTTGGCGGCTGTGCCGGTGGACCGGGCTGCGGTCCGGCTGGCCTCTGCGACGGGACGGGTCAGGGGCGCGACCCGGCGGACCGGGGAGGTGACCGCCGGGGCGCCCCACTTCTTGGCCGGGGCCGCGGGGCGGGCCGCGCGGGTCGCCGGCCGCGGCTGCGGCGCGACGGCCTGGCCGGCCTGACCAGCGATTTCGCCGACCGTTGAAGCCCCGGATCCGGTGGCACGCCCGGCGAGTTGGACCTCCCTGGCTGTCGCCTTCAAGGTCGTGCTCACCGGATCCAGGAGCCCAGGCTCCCGCCGTTCGGCGGCCTCGGCCGGCCGCGACGACAGGAGCAGGAGGAGGCCGCCGAAGAACGCGAACAGGCACAGGCGCGCCAGGAGCCGGCGCCTGCTGGACGCCGGCTGCGCGACCTGCACCTGGTCCACCATCGACCTCCACTTCAGCTTGCAACCACTCTCCGGGAAAGATGCCCACGGAGAGCAGCGATCACAGGGTGTATCGGCGCGGTCGTCAGGTTCCTGTAGCCCTGCGCTTGATGGGGAAATGGGCGTTCTGTCGGCGCCGGGGGTGGTCTGCGTGACGCCGAGGTTGGCAAGATGCGAGCATGGCCACATGGGACAGACCCCGGTGAACGGGTCCAGCGAGCCGCTGGTCTCGGTCGTCGTGCCGGCCAACAACGAGGCGGCCACGGTCCCGGCGCTGGTCGAGAAGACGGCCAAGGCCTTCGCCGACCTGGGCCGGCCGTGGGAGCTGGTCTACGTCGACGACGGCTCGACCGACGGCACGGCCGCCGCCGTCGAGGCCGAGGCCGCCCACGAGCCCCGGGTCAAGCTCATCCGGCAGCGCCGCCGGCTCGGCCTCACCGAGGCCCTCAACCGGGGCTTCCGGGAGGCCCGAGGCGACATCATCGTGTTCCTCCCGGCCGACCTGGAGTCCGATCCCGAGGTCGACGTGCCCCTGCTGCTCGGCCGGCTCGACCAGGGCTACGACGTGGTCGCCGGCTGGCGGCAGGGCCGCCGCGACGGCAAGCGGGTGGCCAGCCGGATCGCCAACGTCGCCTGTCGGCTGCTGTTCGGCCTCGAGGTCCACGACCTCAACTGGATCAAGGCGTTCCGCCGGGAGGTCACCGACGGCCTGGCCCTGCGCTCCCAGTGGCACCGCTACGTCCTGGTCATGGCCCACCACGAGGGGTACCGGATCGGCGAGGTCAAGGTCCCCTACCGGCCCCGGGAGGCCGGCCGGTCCAAGTTCGGCCTCGGCCGCCTGCCGGTGTCGGCCATCGACGTGGTGACCCTCAAGTTCCTGCTCACCTTCCAGCGCAAGCCGATCATCTTCTTCGGCGGCCTCGGCTCGGCCCTGATCGGCGCCGGGCTGCTCGTCTGGGCGTATCTGGGCTGGCTGTTCCTGGCCACCCAGACCCAGCGCCGCCCCCTCATGCTGGCGGCCGGCATCGCCATCCTGGCCGGCCTGCTGATCGTGCTCGTCGGCTTCCTGGGCGAGCTGGTGGTGAACGTCTCGGAGCGGGTCGAACGCCTGGAACGGCGGCTCCAGCGAGATCCCGACCACGGCCCTTGAGCGCCACCGAGGCACCTCCCTCCGGCTCCTCGGCTTCCGAGTCGGCACCGGTCGCGCCCGACCCCCGGCCTCCCCGTGGCAGGGCCCTGGCCTGGGTCCTCGTCGCCCTGGCCAGCCTGGCCGCGTTCGTGGTCCTGAGCTGGCCGCTGGCCCTGCACCCCGACCACTTCTGGACGATGGCCGGCAACCGGGGGGTGGCCGCCGAGCCCAACTTCGTGCACCGGCCAGGGGGCATGCACGGCGGCGACCACCTCCAGAACGTCTTCATCCAGTCGGTGATCGTCGACAACGTCCGCGCCCTGCGCAGCCCCTACCTCGACCTGCGGGAGGGGGCGGCCGGGCCGGCCCCGCTCAAGACCACCTCCCTGGACGTGCCCTGGACGGTCCTGCTCGGGGTCGCCTGGCCGGTGGTCGGCCTGGTCCCGGCCTACAACCTCGGCCTGGCCCTGTCCTCGGTGGTGACCGGGCTGGCCGCCTTCGCCTGGCTGCGCCGCCACACCCGCTGGCCGCTGCTGGCCGCGGCCGGCGCCCTGGCCTATGCCTGCACCCCCAACCGGATGTTCCAGCTGACCAGCCACTTCAACGCCGTCATGTGGTGGGCCTTCCCGGCCGCCCTGCTGGCCTTCGAGGTGATGCTGGAGCGGCGCCGGGCCGGGCGGCGTTGGGGCTGGCCGGCCGCCGGGCTGGCCGCGATCACCCTGACCGTGGCCGTCGGCGGCGAGTTCCACCTGATCCTGTACCTGACCGGCCTGCTCGCCTACCTGGTCGTCTGGACGCTGGTGGCCAGCCTGGCCCGGCGGGCCGGGGTGCCGTGGGGGCCGCTGGCCGTGGTGGTGGCGACGCTCGGGGTGTCCTGTGCGTACGTGCTGGGGGTCTTCCAGGCCGTGTTCAAGGGGTCGGTGGCCGGCGAGAACGGGAGCTGGCAGCAGGTCGTCCTCTACTCCCCCGGCTCGGTGTGGGCGCTGGCCCAGAAGACCTTCGGCACCCAGGGCGAGGGGCTCATCTATCTGGGGTGGCCGCTGGTCGTGCTGGCCGGGCTCGGCCTGGTGGCGGTGCCGGCCCGGCGGCGGGCGGTTCTGGCCTACGCCGTCCTGGCGATCCCCCTGGTCGTGCTCACCTACGGGGCCCGGGCCGACATCGGCGGGGTCCACGTCTACCGGTTCCTCTTCGACCACCTGCCGTTCCTCTCCCTCCAGCGGGTCCCGGAGCGCCTGATGGTGGTGACCGCCCTGGTCCTGGTCCTGCTGGCGGTGAGCACGGTGGACGTGGCCGCCGAGCTGCTGGCCGGCCGCCGCCGGGCCCTGGCCGCCGCCGGGGTGGTCCTGTGCCTGGCCACCGCGGCCCTGCTGGCCGACTACCGGGTGTCGAGGAACCGCCTGGAACCGGACAGGGCCGACAACGGGGTCGTGGTGGCGCTGCGGACGGCCGGGGACGAGGCCGGGCCGGTCCTCGGGGTCCCGATTCTGGAGCAATCGGTCACCTGGAACTCGGTCAGTACCTATATAGGTGCGCAGAGCCGCCGGCGGACCCTCAACGCCTACAACCAGACCCCGGCCCCCTGGCTGGCCGAGCGGGTGGCCCGGCTGGGCCCGCTCAACCGCGGCCAGGCCGACCCGGCCGCCCTCCAGGTGCTGCGCCAGACCGGCACCCGGCAGGTGGTGGTGGTCGACGAGCCGCGGGTGTTCGCCCCCGGCGAGTGGCAGCAGACGGTCGACCGCCTGCTCGCCGGCGGCCGGTTCCGGCTGGTCACCCGCGACGGCCCCCTGGCCCTGCTCGAGCTGACCGGCTGAGCCCGGCCCTCACAGGTCGCGGCGGCGGAAGGCGGTCACGGCCAGGGCCAGGCAGGCCACCGGGTAGGCGAGCGCCCAGGCGAGCATGGCCGGGGCCATCGGGGTGGTCGACCCGAACGGCAGGCCGATCTCCTCGCCGTCGCCGAACGAGCCGGCGACCAGGAAGCTGGTCGGGAGGACGTGGAAGGAGGCCCCGCGCCAGACCGCGTCGGCCGGCAGCAGCAGGCTCACCGCCGTGCCGAGGTTGGCCATGAGCTCGTTCCCGGGCGGGATCGTGCTGACGAACCCGATGATCCCTCCGAGCCAGGCCAGCCCGAACAGGACCAGCATGACCACCCCGTTGGCCAGGGTCGGCAGCACGGTGCTGCCGAGCAGGCTGACCGCGAGCAGGATCAGGACCTCGAGGACCATCAGCCCGACCACCCGGGTGGCGTCGCCGGGCTGGTAGCCGGCCACCACCCGGGCGACCAGCAGCAGGGCGGCGCTCATCACGACCACGTAGGCGACCAGCAGGCCGGCCAGGGCGAGGAAGCGGCCGAGCAGGTACTCGAGGCGGCTGAGGGGCCGGGCGAGGACGGCGTGCAGGGCGCCCGAGTCGATCTCGGGCGAGACCGAGGCCGCCCCCAGGAACAGCCCGAGCAGGGCGGCCAGGAACTGGACGCCGTACAGCCCGAGCAGGACCAGGATGGTCGACATGGCCAGCAGCTCCTCGCGCCCGTTCAGCCCACCCGCCGGGCCGAGGCCCTGCGCGCCGGCCTGGGCCAGGTCCCGCTCCTGGGTGGAGTAGAGGAGGGCGAACCCGACCGCGAACAGGGCCACGAAGGCGACGCTGAGCAGCACCCCGGCCAGGACCAGCCGCCGGCGGCGGGCCTCCAGCACCGTCCAGCGCGCCACCACCAGCACGCTCATCCCTCCTGCACCTCCCCGACCAGCTCGACGAAGACCTCCTCGAGCGACCGCTGCACCGGGACCAGCCCGTACAGCCGGTAGCCGGCGGTGACCAGCCGCCGGGCCAGGTCGGGGGCGACGTCGAGGGTCTCGACGGCCAGGGTGACGGCGGTGCCCTCGACCCGGACGACCTCGCCGTGCGCCCCCAGCAGGGCCAGCAGCTGGCGGTCGGCCCGGTCGAGCAGCAGCCGCAGCTGGGTCACGGCCCCGGCCAGGTCGTCCAGCGGGCCGCTGGCCAGGACCCGGCCCTGGCTGACGATGGCCACCCGGTCACAGACCGCCTCGACCTCGGTGAGCAGGTGGGAGTTGAGGAACACGGTGACCCCGGCGGCGGCCAGCTCCCGGACCAGCTCGCGGACCTCGCGGCGGCCCACCGGGTCCAGGGCCGAGGTCGGCTCGTCCAGCAGGACCAGGTCGGGCCGGTTGACAAGGGCGAGGGCGAGGCCGAGGCGCTGGGTCATGCCCTTGGAGTAGCGCCGGACCCGCTCGCCGCCCCGCCCGGCCAGGCCGACCCGCTCCAGCAGCTCGGGGATGCGCCCGGCCAGCTCGGCCGCGCCCAGCCCGGCCAGGCGGCCGTGGAAGTCGAGCAGCTCGGCCCCGGTCGCCCACTCCTGGAAGCGGAAGTGCTCGGGCAGGTAGCCGACCCGGCGGCGGCCGGCCGGCTCGGCCGGCGACCGGCCGAACACCAGTGCCTCCCCGCCGCTCGGCCGGACCAGGCCGAGCAGGATCTTCATGGCGGTGGTCTTGCCGGCCCCGTTGGGCCCGAGGAAGCCGAACACCTCCCCGGGCTGGACGGTCAGGGTCAGGTCGTGGAGGGCGACCCGGGACCCGAAGGACTTGCGCAGCCCGGACGTGGCGATCGCCGGGACCGCGCTGCCGGTCCCGGCGATCCCCGCCGCCTGGTCAGCCGAGGCTGTTCGCGACATCGAGCGCCTCGTCGGAGTCGACCACGCCGGCCACGCCCCAGATGTGGCCGTCGCGCTGCCAGAGCAGGGCGTGGAGCCGGCCCGTCTCGTCGGCGAAGCTGACCGCCTCGGCGCCGTCGACCGTGGCCGGCCGCGACCGCACCTGGTCGGAGGGGACCGGCAGGGGCAGGGTGGTACGCCAGTCGCCGATGGCCCGGAGCTGGGCGACCGTCCCGGCCGGGAGGCCGGGCAGGCCGAGCACGACCTCGCGAAGTTCCTCCAGGCTGGCCCCGCCCTCGGTGGTCAGGCCGAGCGTCCCGGCCTTGCCGACCAGCAGGGCCGGCAGGCCGTCGCGCCCGGCGAACTGCTGCACGACCCCGGCCGGGACCCGCACGACCAGCTGGGTGCCGTCGTACCGCTCGGGCAGCTGGGCGTCCGGCCGGCCGTGGCGCTCGAGGTAGGCGAGGGCGCGGTCGCGGTCGAAGGTGAGCCGCGCCTCCCGGGCCGGGCTGACCAGGACCCGCTGGGGGGTGCGGCCGACGCCGGCCGGCAGCACGGCCGGGTCGACGGCGGCGACGTCGAACCCGGCGATCCGGCTGGCCTCGGCCAGGCCGGCGACGGGCTGCGGCCGGCCGAAGCCGTGGACGTCGGCCGCGTCGCCGCTGAACACGCCGGTCTGGACGAGGCCGCTGACCACGTCGGCGACCTGGCTGGACTGGGCCGGGTCGAGGGAGATCACCTCGAACCGCTGGCTGCGGAACTGGGCCAGGAACCCGGCCGCGGCGGCCCGGCCCCCGGGCGGGACCAGCAGCCCGGCCAGGACCAGGGCCGCCACCATGCCGGCGGCGACCGCGCGGGTCCTGGCGCCCAGCCGGGCCACCCGTCCGCGCCGCGGCAACGGGATCGGTTCGGTCGGGGTGGGGGCGGCCGTGGCGGCTGGGAACGGGGCCGGGGCGGCCTGCGCGGCCGCGGCCAGTCGGGCCCGGCGCTGCTCGAACCGGGTCAGGGCGGCCTCCACGTCGGCCGGCGACGGCGCGGCCGCGGGAGCGGTCAGGGCGATCGCCGGGGCGGCCAGCTCGGCGTTGCGCTGGAGCTCGGCCAGGGTGTCGGCGCAGGCGGCGCAGGTCTGCACGTGGTCGTGCACCGGCGCCGGGGTGCCGCCGGGGGCGTCGATGGACGCCCGCAGGGCACCGAGGTCAGGGCAGGGCATCGTAGGCTCCCGGGTCGGTGTCGTCAGTGTCGAGGTAGGCCTCGCGGAAGGCCCGCTCGCCACGGGCCAGCAGGACCCCGACCGAGCCGACGGCCAGGTCGAGGGTGGCGGCGATCTCCGCGTACGAGTAGCCGGCATGGCGCAGCAGCAGGCAGGCCCGCTGCCGCTCGGGCAGGGCGGCGAGCGCCTGACGCACCGCCTGCTGCTGCTCGGCCCGGAGGACCTCCAGCAGCGGGGTCGGGCCGGCGTCGGCCTCGTCGTCGGCCCGCTCCGCCCTCCCCGCCAGGTCCAGGCGGGCCGTGGCCCGGCGCTGGCCCCGCAGCCGGTTGTAGGCGGTGTTCAGGCAGACCCGCCGCAGCCAGGCCGCCACCTCCGGGTCGGGCCGTTCCAGCACCGGGTGCCCGTCGAGCTTGAGGAAGGTCTCCTGGACGACGTCCTCGGCCTCGCCATGGTCCCCGAGCAGCCGGTACCCGAGCCCGTACAGCTCCCGGTACCGCTCCCGGAACACCAGCCCGAACCGCTCCCGGCTCCCGGCCTGGGTCCCAACCTCATCCCGCACGGCACGCACCGGCCGCTCCTCCAAGGTCACGTGTGGCCAAGTTACCTCTCTCCCGGTTCAACACCGTCCCCTCCTCTCTTCTTACACCGGGGGTGCGGACCCGGCCCTGGCGCGGCGGCGGGCGACCAGGTGGGCGACGGCGGCGCCGGCCGCCTCGACCAGCATCATCCAGAGCCGGGAGACGAGGGCGACGACCAGGGCCGGGCCGGCGGGAAGGACGGGGGCGAGGGCGACGACCAGGACGCCCTCGCGGATGCCGAGGCCGGCCGGGGTGAGGAGGGCGAGAAAGCCGGCGGCGTAGGCGGCGGCGTAGGCGGCCACGACCAGGGGGACGTCGCCGGCGGCGAGCGGGTACATGCTGGCCACCAGGGTCGCGAAGGCCAGGCCGGTGACCGCCCAGTAGACCGCGTAGCCGACGACCAGCAGGGCGACCGTGCCCGGGGACGGGGTCAGGTCGGCGGGGTCGAGCCCGGGGAGGCGGCGGCGGGCCAGGGCGACGAGCTGGCGGCGGAACACTGCCGCCAGGCCGGCCGCGACCACCACCACGGCCGCGCCCAGGAGGGCCGGGCGGCCCAGGCGGGCCCGCTCGGCGAGCAGGACGGGCAGGCCGGCCAGGAGGGCGACCCCGACCGAGAGGACCTGGGTGAGGGCCATGACGGCCAGGGTGACGCGGCGGGCCACGCCCTCACGGCGGGCCAGCTCGACCGCGCCGACGTAGCTCCAGACATTCCCGGGGACATACCTGGCCAGGTTGGACAGGAACCAGATCCGGGCTCCGGCGGTCGGCCGTGTCCCGGCGGCCCGGTGCAGGGCCAGCCCCCAGAGCCAGGCGACCAGGCCAAAGGAAAGTGCCAGCAGTACCGTCGCGGCCGCGAAAAGCCCGGGCTCCAGCCGCCATTTCAACGAAATGACGTCGTTCCAGCGCGCCACCAGGGTGGCCACGAAAAAGCCCGTGACCACGGCCAGCACCGCGACCGTGAGCCAGCGGGAGCGCCGCTGGGCGCTCGAAGGCATTGGATCGGCGTTCACAGGCGGGCATCCTAGCGGCGCAGGGTGTTTGCCTGCCCCGACTTTTTCGATTACCGTCATGTCGCCCCGGCAAATCTTTTGGCTTTGAGGAGGAATCCGCCCTGATGGCAGTCAAGGTCGTCCACGTGTCGGACATTTCCGGCAAGGAGGCCGACGAGCAGTCGCTGGGACAGCTCGTGGTCCACGAGCACCCCGAGTACGCCGACCTGCCGGTGACCCTCGAGGTGCTTCCCGAGGAGGTCGAGTCGCTCCAGGGCGCGAGCCGCTTCGTCACCGTGGAGTGGATCGCCCCCGGCGCCCGCCGGGGCGAGCGGATGGTGGTCAGCCTGGACGACTTCAACCTGCTCGCCGGGGCGGGCGTGATGGAGTCGGCCGTCCAGGACGCGCTGATCGCCAAGCACCGCAGCCGGCCCCGCTCCGGCGGCGGGGGCGGGTCGTCGTCCCCGGGCGGGCGCTCGGGCCGCGGCAAGGTCAACTACGCCACCCTCGAGCACGCCGGCGAGCCCCACCGCGGCCGCATCACCGAGGCCGAGAAGGAGCTCGTCCGCAAGAACCTGGACCAGGTCAACCGCCGCCTCCGCGACGCCGGCCTGCGCGAGATCGACCCCAGCGACCAGGCCATGCGCGACCGCTACGGCCTGGAGTAGCCGGGCCGCTTCTCGGCAACTCCCTGCAACCGGCCGCGGGGCCGGCCCGAAGGAGAAGCCATGGAGTCGGTCTGGGACTACCCGCGGGGGGGGGGGGGGGGGGGGGGG
>DATABK010000096.1:0-1645 GCA_036259695.1 Actinomycetes bacterium
GGGGGCCCGGGGGACCGCCGGGGTGGTCCCCCGGAGCGTCGGGGGCGCGCGGGCGGCCGTCTGTGGACCGGCTGGGCGGCCGGGGTGGCCCGCCACCGCTGGCTGGCCACCCTGGCCGCGCTGGCCGTGCTCGTGCCCCTCGGGGTGGCCGCGCTCGGCCTGCGCCTTGGCGAGCCCCCGGCGGACGTCCTGGCCCGGTCCGGCCCGGCCCGTGAGGCCCTGGACCGCCTCGGGCGGGCCGGGGTCGGCAGTGGTGCCCTCACCCCGATCGAGGTGCTGGTCCCGGCCGGCACCGATCGGCAGGCGGCGGCCGGCCGCCTGGCCGGGCTCGAAGGGGTGCAGCTGGCCGCCGCCCCCACCGGGCCGGCCTGGCAGCGCGACGGCTCCGGGCTGGTCAGCGTCCTGCCCGCCGCCGAGACGAGCGGCGACGACGGCGAGGCGACCGTCGAGCGGGTCCGCGACCTGGCCGCGGCCGAGCTGCCCGGGGCCAGGGTCGGGGGCAGCGGGGCCCTGGCCATCGACGCCACCGCCAGCCTCTACGGCAGCTTCCCGCTGATGCTGGCCGCCGTCGCCGTGGTCACCTTCGTGCTGCTGGCCAGGGCGTTCCGCTCGCTGCTGCTGGCCTTCAAGGCGATCCTGCTCAACCTGCTGTCCGTCGGCGCCGCCTACGGGGTGCTGGTCCTGGTCTGGCAGGAGGGCTACGGCTCGGAGGCGATCTGGGGCATCCCGGCCACCGGGGCGATCGCCATGTGGGTGCCGCTGATGGCCTTCGCCTTCCTCTACGGGCTGTCCATGGACTACGAGGTGTTCCTGCTGGCCCGCATGCGCGAGGAGTACGACGCCACCGGCTCCACCCCGGCGGCCATCGTCCAGGGCCTTGGCCGGGTCGGCCGCCTGGTCACCTGCGCCGCCCTGATCCTGTTCCTGTCGTTCGCGTCCATGGCCGCCATCCCCGAGCTGGACGTCAAGATCATGGCCACCGCGCTCGGCGCCGGCATCCTGCTCGACGCCACCATCCTCCGCGCCCTGCTGGTCCCGGCCCTGGTCGCCCTCCTCGGCCGCTGGAACTGGTGGCTGCCCCCCTGGGCGGCCCGGGCCCTGCGGGTGCCGCCGTCGGCCCCGGCCCCCGAGCCGGCCGAGCCGCCGGGGCCCGGGGATCGGGCAGAATGGGCCCATGCCGTACCTGGTACCGCCCGTGGTGCCGGCAGGCCGGATGCGGAGGCATAGCCAGCCGGTCCTCGGGGCCGAGGGCGGGCTGGTGCTGCGGCCCTGGGAGGCCGGGGACGCCCCGGTCGTCCTCGAGGCGTACCAGGACCCGGCCATCCAGCAGTGGAACCTCCGCGCCTTCGCCTCGCTGGGGGAGGCCGAGGCCTGGATCGCCCAGTGGGAGCCGCAGTGGCTGGCCGAGCGGGACGGCTGCTGGGCGGTCGCCGACGGCGCCGGGACGGTCCTGGGCCGGGTCGCGCTGCGGGGCGTCCGGCTCATGGACGGCGTCGCCGACTGCACCTACTGGGTCCTGCCGGTGGCCCGGGGCCGGGGCGTGGCCACCGGGGCGACCGTCGCCGTGGCCCGCTGGGCCTGCACGAGCTGGGGCTGCACCGGCTGGAGCTGCAGCACTCGACCGCGAACCCGGCCTCGTGCCGGG
>DATABK010000097.1:0-7743 GCA_036259695.1 Actinomycetes bacterium
GTCGACGGCGCCCTGCTCCAGACGCTGGAGCAGACCCGGAGTGACGTGGTCGTCCTCGACCCGCGGCACCTGCTGGCGCCGCCGACGGCGCCGTCGACCGGCCAGGCCAGCGACTCGTCGGGGGGCGTCCCCAGGCCGTCCCGGAGCAGGTCCCGCCCGACCCCGACGGCGGCCTCGGCCCGGCCGCCGCTTCCCCTTCTGACCAGGGCCGGGAGGTCGGCGTTGCCGTAGGCGAAGGCGGCCGGCGGGTGCCCGCTGGCCGCCTTCTTGAGCGACTGGAGGAACTGGTCGGCGTGGCCGGAACGGGGGTCGCCGGCTGGGATGGTGGTCCGTTTCCCCCGCTGACGCAGGCGCCAGCCGCCGACCATGGCGGTCGCGTCCTCGACCAGCATGGCGTCGAGCACCATGGTCGCCTCGGGGGCGCCGGGCCTGGCCAGCTCGGCCGCGATCGCCCCCAGGGACCCGGTCCGGGCCAGCAGCCCGGCCAGCTCGTCGTCGACGAAGTCGCCGGCCGGGTTGCGGTGGGTGGGCTCGCGCACCGGCACCAGCAGGGCCGCCCGCAGGGGCTGGGTGGCCCGGGCCGGCAGGTCGACGACGAAGGTGGTGAGGCTGGCCGTCACCGGCCCGGCCGCGCTGGTCCCCTCGACCTGGACCGTCAGGGGCAGGACCACCCCGGCCCGCCCGTCGGCCAGCCCAGGCGGCATCTCGACCCGGCGGCGCTCCAGGCGCTCGGCGGCGCCGGGGGCGACGGTGGCCACCGCCGACCGGAACTCGTCCAGGGGCTGGATGGCGGCGACCGCGCCCGGGCTGGCCAGCAGGCCGGTCAGCTCCGAGCGGGTGTCCACCGGCTGGCCGAGCCGGGCCCGCACCCGCAGGTCTCCGACCGGGCTCGGGCCGCGGTTGCGGACCCTGACCCGGTAGTCGAGTGGCACCCTGGGGCTGACCACCGGGGAGATGCTGGCCAGGGTCACCTCGAGGGACGGGGCCACCTCCTGAGCGGCCGCGGCCGGCGCGGTCGCGGCGACGCCCGGGACGGCGACCAGGGCGACGGCGACAGCCACCGCGGCCAGCGCGCGGGTCACGGTCCGCGCGCCGGTCACGGCCCGCCCGCGCCCTGGGTGGCGAGCACGTCGGGGATGAGGTCGAGCAGCCGGCGCTCGTTGGCGAAGGACATCTGCCGCCTGGCCTCGGCCGGCTCGAACCAGGCGGCGTCCTCCATCTCGTGGTCGTGCTGGGAGAAGTCCCCGCCCACGGCCTGCATCAGGAAGTAGTGGACGAACTTGTGGTACCTGGTCCGCTCGGGCGCCCACACGAACCAGTAGTCGATCGTGTCCAGGGGGCCGATGAGCTCGGCCTCCAGGCCGGTCTCCTCCCGGACCTCGCGCAGGGCGGTCTGGGTGACCGTCTCGCCCTCCTCCCGGGCCCCCTTGGGCAGGGTCCACTGGAGGCTGCCCCTGACCGAGCGGTGGGCGACCAGGGCCACCGGGGCGTCGGACCGCAGGTCGGCCAGCACCACCCCGCCGGCCGAGACGGCCCGCGCCGTCCGCACGGTCAGTTCGCCCGCCTGGCGATGCGGGCCACGACCGCGCTGGTCGCCTTGATGAGGTCGGCGCCCCGGACCTTCAGGATCACGCCGGGCTCGCCGGCGGCGGCGTAGACGACGTCCTGGTCGGCCACCTGCTCGTCCACCACCAGCGTGGACTCGCACTCCAGAGCCACCGGGGGCACGAAGGGGAGCAGGTAGCCGGTCAGGCCGGGGGCCCGGTCGGGCGGGACCGGGTCGAGGTCGAGCCGTCCCAGCAGCTCGGCCACGCTGGCCGTGTCGACCTCGGCGTCGGCCGGGGCGAGGACGACCACGCAGCCGTCGCCGTCGGCCAGCAGGGTCGGCCGGCCGACGGCGCAGGGCGGCAGGCCCAGGACACCAGGTGCGGTCGAGAGGTCGCGGAGCGGTCCCGGGAGCTGGGAGAGCTCATGCACGACGTCGTCGGCGAGCAGGTGGTTGTGGACGTCGATGCTTGATCGCACGGGATCTCCAGAAACGCGAGCGCGGCGGTCGAGCGGACCTGAGTATAGCGGGAGGCCGGAGCAATCACTTGCCCCGGCCTCGGTCGAACGACCCCGACGACGCGGGGCCCAAGCTCAGCGCGATCCGCCTTTGCGGCCGATCTTCTGGTAGAACTCGATCCCGTAGCGCTGCTTGGTCGTCTCTCCGCCCTTCTTCCCCCCCATGCGGCCGATCTTCCCGAAGAAGTCGTCACCGTAGCGCTTCTTGGTGGTCTGGCCGCCCTTGCGCCCGGCCTCGGCTCTGCTCATTTTCTTGGTTTCCGGCATCCGACCACCTCCTTCCCGATCCGGTTGCCCTGGTTGTTCGTGCGTAAACCACTTGAACGGGCCCAGGGCCCCGGCGGGTATCCTTCGGGGCATGTCGGAGCTCTCCCCAGCCCAGCGTGAGGCCCTTGGCGCGCTGCTCAACGCCGCCCCCTTCGCCAAGGTCGTCCGCGACCTCGGCCGCCGCTTCGCCGAGCGCGGTCACGAGCTGTATCTGGTCGGCGGGACGGTGCGGGACGCCCTGCTCGACCGGGCCTCGCCGGACGTCGACCTGACCACCGACGCCACCCCGGACCAGATCCTGGCGGTTGTCCGGGCCCGGGGCTGGAGCGACGGGGTGTGGCTGCAAGGGGTGCGCTACGGCACCGTCGGGGTCCGCAAGGGCGACTTCCGGCTGGAGATCACCACCTTCCGCTCCGACAGCTACCGGGAGGACTCGCGCAAGCCCGAGGTCACCTTCGGCCGCTCGATCTCCGAGGACCTGGCCAGGCGGGACTTCACCGTCAACGCCATGGCCATGAAGCTGCCCGACGGCCCGTTCGTCGACCCCCACGGCGGCCTCGGCGACCTGGCCGCCAAGCGGCTGCGGACCCCCTCAAGCCCGGAGGTGTCGTTCGAGGACGACCCGCTGCGGATGCTCCGGGCGGCCCGCTTCGCCTCCCAGCTCGGGCTGGTGCCGACTTCCGAGACCCATGCCGCCATCGGCGAGCGCCACCAGCGGCTCCAGATCGTGTCCCGCGAGCGGATCCGCGACGAGCTGAGCAAGCTGCTGCTGGGCCGGGAGCCGGCCAGGGGCCTGTGGCTGGTGGTCAACACCGGCCTGGCCGACGAGTTCCTGCCCGAGCTGCCGGCCCTGGCCCTTGAGCAGGACCCGGTCCACCGCCACAAGGACGTGCTCCGCCACACCATCGCGGTGGTCGAGCGGGCGACCGCCCTCGACGCCGACGAGCCCGACCTGACCCTGCGCATGGCCGCCCTGCTGCATGACATCGGCAAGCCCCGCACCCGCCGGGTCGGTCCCGAGGGGGTCACCTTCCACCTGCACGAGGTGGTCGGGGCAAACATGGCCGAGAAGCGGCTGACCGAGCTCCGCTACCCGTCCGACTTCATCGCCGACGTCCGCCAGCTGGTCCTGCTCCACCTGCGGTTCCACACCTACCGGCTGGGCTGGAGCGACTCGGCGGTGCGGCGGTACGTGCGCGACGCCGGGCCGCTGCTGGACCGGCTCAACTTCCTGGTCCGCTCCGACTGCACCACCCGCAACGTGTTCAAGGCCAGGCAGCTGGCCGGCTACTCCGACGAGCTGGAGGAGCGGATCGCCCGGCTGGAGGCCGAGGAGGAGCTGGCCAGCATCCGCCCGCCGCTGGACGGCCGCCAGGTGATGGAGCGGCTCGGCATCCCCCCCGGCCCACTGGTCGGCAAGGCCCTGGCCCACCTCCTGGAGCTGCGGCTGGACCGCGGCCCCATGTCCGAGGAGGAGGCCGACGAGGCCCTCCGGTCCTGGGCCAAGGATCAGGGGCTGGAGCTGCCGGGCTCCTAGAGCCGGACGACCACGCCCTCGTCGGGACCAAGGCGCTGGGGGTGCAGGCCGACCGGCCGGCCGGCGGCCCGGGCCGGGTCGGTGGCCAGCTCCAGGCGGCCCTCGGAGGGGCCGTCGACCTGGTACTCGAGCGGCTGGCCGGTGAAGTTGAGCGCGACCAGCAGGCGCTCATTGGTCACGGTGCGCACGTACGCGTAGCAGCCGCCGGGGGCGTCGGGCAGGGAGCGGTACTCGCCGTCGCGGAGGGCGTCGGAGCCCTTGCGGTACCAGATCAGCTGGCGGTAGAGGCCGAACATGGACGCCGGGTCGTCGCGCTGGGCGGCCACGTTGACCTCGGCCGCCCGGGACCCGACGGGCAGCCAGGGGTCCCCGCCGAAGCCGGCGTCCGGGGAGTCGTCCCACTGCACCGGGGTGCGCTCGGGGTCGCGGCCGTCGACGTCGACCACCCGGTCGGGCGGGATCTCGCCGTCGGGCTGGCCGATCTCGTCGCCCATGTAGATGAACGGGGTGCCGCGCAGGGTGAGCAGCAGCATGGCCGCCACCCGGGCCCTGGCCTGGCCGTTGCCGCCCTCGTCGTAGCGGGTGGCGATCCGGGAGACGTCGTGGTTGCTGAGCATCCAGGCCGGCCAGGCGTCAGGGGGCAGCAGGGCGAGGAACTCGTCGACCACCGCCCGGAAGGCCTCGGCCTTCCACGGCTGGGACTGGAACACGAAGTTGTGGACCAGGTGGAACTCGTCCTGGCCGGAGCCGTAGTAGCGGGCCAGGCGCTCCAGGTCGAGCAGGTAGACCTCGCCGACGGCCATGCGGTCGTCGTAGCTGTCCAGGGTCCGGCGGAAGCGGCGCAGGATCTCGTGGACCTCGGGCCAGTCCTCGTCGCGGCGGGGGACGGCCTTCAGCTTGGCCCGCCGGCTGTCCCTGGCCTCCTGGCTCTCGCCCAGGTCCTCCTCGCCCAGCTCGACCAGCGGGTTGTCCCGCAGCTCGGGGTCGTGGGCCATCTTGTGGGCCACGTCGACCCGGAAGCCGTCGACGCCCCGATCCAGCCAGAAGCGCATGACGTCGTCCATGGCCTGGCGGACCTCCGGGTTCCACCAGTTGAGGTCGGGCTGCTGGGGCGTGAACGAGTGCAGGTACCACTGGCCGGTGGGGTCGTCGAAGGTCCAGGCCTGCCCGGCCCGGGGGAAGGAGCTCATCCAGTTGTTGGGCGGCGAGCCGTCCGGCCGGGAGTCGGCCCAGACGTACCAGTCGCGCTTGGGGTTGTCCCGCGACGAGCGCGACTCCAGGAACCAGGGGTGGCGGTCGGAGGTGTGGTTGGGGACCAGGTCGACCAGCACCCGGATGCCCCGGGCATGGGCCTCGGCGACCAGCCGGTCGAAGTCGTCCAGGGTGCCGAAGACGGGGTCGACGTCGGTGTAGTCGGCGACGTCGTAGCCGAAGTCGGCCATCGGCGACGGGTAGAACGGCGACAGCCAGATGGCATCCACCCCCAGGGACCGGGGAGTGCCGTCGTTCAGGTGGTCGAGCTTGGCGGTGATCCCGGCCAGGTCACCTACGCCGTCGCCGTTGGCGTCGGCGAAGCTGCGCGGATAGATCTGGTAGATGACCCCGTGCCGCCACCAGGGGATCTCGGATGTCCCCAAGTGCGCTGCCTCCCTCAACCGTCGGTGCCGGCGGCGAACTCCTGGACCAGCTGCCGGGCCTCGTCGTCGGTGTATTGCACCGGCGGCGACTTCATAAAGTAGGCGGCCGGGCCGAGCAGCGGCCCGCCGATCCCGCGGTCGAGGGCCAGCTTGGCGCAGCGGACGGCGTCGATGACCACGCCGGCCGAGTTCGGGGAGTCCCAGACCTCCAGCTTGAGCTCCAGGTTGATGGGCACGTCGCCGAAGGCGCGGCCCTCGACCCGGATGTAGCACCACTTGCGGTCGTCCAGCCAGGGCACGTAGTCGCTCGGGCCGACGTGGACGTTGCGCTTGCCCAGGTCGTGGTCGACCTGGGAGGTGACGGCCTGGGTCTTGGAGATCTTCTTGGACTCCAGCCGGCTGCGCTCCAGCATGTTCATGAAGTCCATGTTGCCGCCGAAGTTCAGCTGGTAGGTGCGGTCGATGTGGATGCCGCGGTCCTCCATCAGCCGGCTCAGCACGCGGTGGACGATGGTCGCGCCGACCTGGGACTTGATGTCGTCGCCGATGATCGGCACCCCGGCCCGGGTGAAGCGCTCGGCCCACTCGGGACGGCCGGCGATGAACACCGGCAGGCAGTTCACGAAGGCCACGCCGGCCTTGAGGGCCTGGTCGGCGTAGAACCGGGCGGCCTCCTCGGAGCCGACGGGGAGGTAGCAGACGAGCACGTCGGCGCCGGAGGCGGCCAGGGCGACGGCCACGTCGACCGGGGCCGCGTCGGACTCCTGGATGGTCTCGGCGTAGTAGTGGCCGAGCCCGTCGAGGGTCGGCCCCCGCTGCACCTCGACCCCGAGGGGGGGCACGTCGGCGAACTGGATGGTGTTGTTCTCGCCGGAGCGGATGGCCTCGGCCAGGTCACGCCCGACCTTCTTGGCGTCGACGTCGAAGGCGGCCACGAACTCGATGTCGCGAACGTGGTAGCCGCCGAGCTCGACGTGCATCAGCCCCGGGACGTGGTCGCCGGGCTCGGCGTCGGCGTAGAAGTGCACGCCCTGCACCAGCGACGACGCGCAGTTGCCCACGCCGACGATCGCGACGCGTAGCTTTCCCATCAGTGTCTGGTCTCCTCCTGGACGGCGCGGCCTACCCGGTCTGTGCGGGGAGGCGGGGGTCGCGCGGGGACTGGGGAAGCTGAGCCGGGGGCCCAGCCAGGTCCTGCTCGACGGCGCTCTCGGTGGAGCGCCGCTCGCGGGCGATCAGACGGTCGAGCCATGCGATCTCGCGCTCGCGCTCGTCCAGCCCGTGGTCCATCAGCTCGATGGTGTAGGCGTCCATGCGCTCGCGGGCTGTCCGCACCGAGGCGCGCAGGTCGGCCAGCCGCTCCTGGAGGTAGCCGCGCCGCCGCTCGAGCTGGTAGAGGCGGGCCTCCGGCCGCAGGTAGCGGAAGAAGGCCAGTCGCATGGAGAACCGGTCCTGCTCCAGCTCGTGGCCGTCGGCCGTCTCGAGGAGCTGGTGGAACAGCCGGTTGCCCTGGTCGGTCAACCGGTAGACATGCTTCTTGCGCGAGGTGAACGGCGACACCTCGACCTCCAGGGCGCCGTCGGCGGCCAGCCGCTTGAGACACGGGTACAGGGAGCCATAGCTGACTCGCCAGAATGCCCCGAGCTTGACCGAGAGCTGCTTCTTCAGCTCGTAGCCAGACATCGGTGCCTCCTTGAGCAGCCCCAGCACGGCCAGGTCGAGCACGAAGCACGTCCCCTCTTGCTTGTGGTTCACTACTGCAGGCCGAGCCGATATATCGACTCGATGTATCGACACGATAGGTACGCCAACGCGAGTATGTCAACTCGTGTTGCCGAGCCGTGATCGAGTGCCACCAACAGGGGCCGGGTACACTGGCGCCGAGATGCGGCTGGTCGACTACACCCTGGCCAAGCGGGCGAAGCTCACCGAGCTCCGCGGTGGCCGCCTGTCGCGCGACGACGTCTGCGACGCCCACCCGGAGCTGCTCCGGGCCGCCCGCAACGTCGGCGAGCAGACCCCGACCCCCTGCCCGGTCTGCGCGGCCGAGCCGCTGGTCCACGTGACCTATGTCTTCGGCGACGCCCTGCGCCACGCCAACGGCCGCGTCTGGCCCCGCACCGGCCTGGCCGACCTGCACCGTTCCATGGACGAGGTCGCCTGCTACGTGGTCGAGGTCTGCACCGCCTGCTACTGGAACCACCTGGCCCAGCGGTATCTGCTAGGACGTCGCCACGT
>DATABK010000098.1:0-11435 GCA_036259695.1 Actinomycetes bacterium
CCGGAGGCCCTCCGCCGAGCCGCCCGAGGCGAGGCCGAGGCCCCGGCCCGTCCGCCACCCGCGCCCTCGGCCGGACCGGCCCGAGCCCGGCTCGCCGCCGCGGTCCTGGCGGCGTCCCGGCCACAAGCCCCACCCGGACAAGCGGGCCCGGGTCCCGTCCCCCCGCCGTCCGGAGAAGCCCCGGACGGCGGATCCGCACAGCAGGCCGAGCGGCGGGTCGCCCTGCCCCGAGAAGGATGAGGACTGGGCCGGCCGGGAGGACCGACGCCGTGACGCCGACCGCGGGCGGTGGGTCGGGGACCGGCGCGAGGCCGATGGGGATGAGCGCCGGCGCGCCGGGCGCGACGGGCACGACGGGCGCGAGCGGGACCGGAACCGGCGGGATCGGCGCTGGGGCCATGAGGACCAGCGGCAGGGAAGCGGTCGGGACGGGTCCTCACGGGACGAGGACGAGCGGGACCGACGTGGGCCGGACTATCCCCCACGACCCTGACAACGCCCCCCACCGCACGCTCCCGACCCCCGACCACTGGCCGTGGTCGGCCACGTCGTATAGTCCGCCCTGCGGGAACCCGACGCGTCAGGGAGGGCCGATGTTCGTAGTGATCCTCGGAGACCGGAAGACGCGGCTTCCGGCGGACTGGACCAGTGAGACGGTGCTGGCGCTCGCGGCCGAGGCGAGCTTCGACGCGTCCGGCGGGGCCGGGCCGGGAGCATCGATCACCTTCGTCGGGGTCGCCGGTGACCTGGTGGTCAAGGTTCCGCCGGGGAGTCGGGTGCGGGAGAGCGGGTTCAGCCTGCTCGGGGACCGGCGGATCGAGGTTGCCGACGGCGACGGGCCGGAGATCCAGGTCAAGGTCTGGGGTCTGTTCAGCGACGTGAAGGTGACCGACCGCTAGCCGGAGCCGCTGACCCAGAGGCAGAACGGGTGGCCCACGGGGTCGAGGTAGACCCGGACGTCCTCCTGGGGCTGGAACTCGGCCAGGACCGCCCCGGCGGCGACGGCTCGGGCGCCGGCGGTCTCGAGGTCGTCGACCTCGATGTCCAGGTGCAGCTGCATCTGCTGGTCGCCCGGGCTGGCCGGCCAAGTGGGCCTGACATACAGGGGCTCGCGCTGGAACGACAGCCCGGCCCGGCCGTCGGGCGGCCGGAGTGTCACCCAGTCCGGTTCGTCCCTGCCGATCGGCCATCCCAGCAGCTGGCCGTAGAACTCGGCCAGCGCGCGAGGGTCGGGCGCATCGAGCACGGTCGCCGTCAGCTGGAACGCTGGTTGCTGGGTCACGTCGCCTCCCGGGTCGAACCGACGCCACCATTCCACACCGCAGGAGTGACAGCGAGTGTGCCCCGTCACTAGGCTCGGCGGGTGGTGACCGAGACCGACGTGGATCTGCCCGACGGGCCCACCCTGCACGTCTACGACACCGCCGGTGGTGACGGCCCCTTGGGGGTTCGACCCGGCGGCGGTTCGCGTGCCGGTGCTGCTGGTGCACGGTGGCCAGGACCGGGTCGCGACCAGCAGCTTCCTCGTGGTGATGTGACGTGACCAGGTCTCGGCTGGACCTCACGCGGTCGCAGATCCTTGCCTTCCGGCGATCCGTTGGTGCGCTCGACCAGCGGCTTCCACGCGGACGGGGCTCGCTTCGGCGTGCGGCGTGGGCGGGGTTGCAGGACAGCATGCCACGAGCCGCCCTGCTGTCGATCCATGCGCGGTTGGAGGGGACCCACCCCTCGACGTGGGAGGACCCGTCCCTGGTCCAGCTGTGGGGGCCGCGGTTCAACGTCTTCGTCGTCGCCGCCCGCGACCTGGCCGTGTTCTCGCTGGGGACGCTCCCCGACGACGGCGACGGCCGGCGCAGGGCGGAGGATCTGGCCGCCCGCCTGCACGCCGTCCTCGGCGGCGCACAGATGAGCTACTGGGAGGCGGGGCGGGCGCTTGGGGTGCACCCCAACAGTCTCAGGTACGCGGCCGCGACCGGCACGGTCCTGATCCGGTGGGAAGGCGCACGGCGGCCGACGGTGTGGACCGTGCCGCCGCCTGCGGTCGACCCGCGCGACGCCCGCCTCGAGCTCGCACGCCGCTACCTGCACATCTACGGACCCGCCACGCCGGAGGCCTTCGCCCGGTGGGCGGGCCTCCGCCCGCGGCACGGCGTCGCCGCATTCGAGGCGCTGGGCGGGTCGCTCACGCCGGTGCAGACCCCGGTCGGCGACGCATGGATCCTCGGCCGCGACGAGCCGGCCTTCCGCGCCCTGCCGGGGCCGCCGGCCCCCGCCCGGCTGCTCCCCAGCGGCGACGCCTATCTCCTCCTCCAGGGAGCCGACCGGGAGCTCCTGGTCCCGGACTCCGACCGCCGTCGCGCGCTCTGGACCCCGCGCGTGTGGCCCGGTGGCCTGCTCGTGGATGGAGAGATCGTCGGCACCTGGCGGCGCGCCGGCACGACGATGACGATCCAGCCCTGGCGGCCGCTGTCACGCGCCGAACGCGATGCGGTCGCCGCCGAAGCCACATCCTTGCCGCTCCCCGGTATGCAGGGACGGATCGTCGTCCACTGGGACGACTGACGCAGCCGCCGAGGCCTCGCCGGGGAGCGGGCAGCAGGCTCGTGACCTGCGCTCTGGGTGGAGCGGGCGAAGGGAATCGAACCCTCACCGCGAGCTTGGGAAGCTCGAGTTCTGCCATTGAACTACGCCCGCAGGAGGGGTGATTCTAGCCGCGCGGTCTGAGCTGGGGCAACGAGGTCGTGGCAGAATGCCCGCCGAGCAGCCTTTGTCTTGGGAGTGCACAGGTGATCCTGTCCGACCGTAGTCTGCGGGAGGCGATCGCGGCCGGGAGGCTGGTGATCGACCCGCTGGACGACGACGCCATTCAGCCGTCGAGCATCGACATGCGGCTGGACAACCGCTTCCGGGTCTTCTACACGGCGCGGCATCCGTACATCGACGTCAAGCAGCCGATGGAGGACCTCACCGAGCTGGTCGAGGTCAAGCCCGACGACGCCTTCATCCTCCATCCGGGGGAGTTCGTGCTCGGGTCCACTCTGGAGGAGGTCGGGATCCCGGCCGACCTGGCGGCCCGGCTGGAGGGCAAGTCGAGTCTCGGGCGGCTGGGCCTGATGACCCATTCGACGGCCGGGTTTCTCGATCCGGGGTTCACCGGGCATGTGACCTTGGAGCTGTCCAACGTGGCCAACCTGCCGATCACGCTGTACCCAGGGATGCGGATCGGGCAGATCGCGGTGTTCCAGCTCACCACCGCGGCCGAGCGGCCCTACGGGTCGCGGGGGGTCGGGTCGAAATATCAGGGACAGCGGGGGCCAACCCCGTCCCGGTACTGGGAGAACTTCCGCTCGTCCTGACCCAGCGCCAGGCCCGGATCGAGGACCGCATTTGTCGAACTTGCCAGCATCATCCATCGGGTCGACGACCGAGGAGGCCGTCGGGGCCCCGCCCGAGGTCGTGGCGCCGGTGGAGGAGGGTCGGGAGACCGGCCGGCAGCGCCTGCGCCGGCTGGCCCGGCGGCTGCGGCCCGGCCCCGAGCCGCTGTTCCTGCTGGGGTTCCTGGGCCTGGCCATGTGGATGTTCGCCCCGGCGTGGTCGTCGCCGACGACCAGGACCCTTGAGGGCGGGGACGGCGACCCGGCGATCTTCATGTGGTTCCTGCGCTGGGTGCCGTTCGCCCTCGAGCACGGGCACGACCTGCTGGTCACCCACTACCTCAACTACCCGGACGGCGTGAACCTGATGTGGAACACGTCGCTGCCGCTGCCCGGGCTGCTGCTGGCCCCGGTCACAGAAGCCTGGGGGCCGGTGCTGAGCTTCAACCTGCTGCTGGTCCTGGCCTACGGGCTCTCGGCCTGGTGCGCGTACCTGGCCATCCGGCGCTTCGCCCGCGGGCATCTGGCGGCGGCGGTGGGCGGGCTGATCTACGGGTTCTCGCCGGCCATGCGCGTCCAGTCGCACCACCTGCACATGTCGCTGGCCTTCCTGGTCCCGCTGATGCTGCTGGCCCTGCACGAGATCCTGGTCCGCCAGCGGCGCTCGCCGTGGCTGGTCGGCACCGGCCTCGGCCTGATGGCCGGGGCCCAGCTCCTGATCGGCGAGGAGCTGCTGGCCATGACCGCCCTGCTCGGCTTCGCGATGTTCCTGCTGGTGGTGCTGACCAACCTGCGCCGCCTCCGGGAGCGGTGGGCCTATGCCGCCAAGGCGTTCTCGGTCGCCCTGGTGATGGCGGCGGCGATCATCGTCTGGCCGCTGTCGGTCCAGTTCGGCGGGCCCCAGCGGGTCTACGGCGACATCCAGAAGACCAACTACTCCAACGACCTCCAGGGCTTCATCCTCCCCGGCTGGCCCCAGGCGCTGACCTGGGAGGGCGCCGGCGAGCTGGCGGCGGGCTTCGCCGGCGGCAACTCGGCCTACCTGGGGCTGCCGCTGCTCCTGGTGCTGGTCGTGCTCGGGGTCCGCTGGCGCGCCAGCCCGGTGGTCAGGGCGGGGCTGGTCCTCATGGCGGTGGCGGCCATGCTCTCGCTGGGGCCGACCCTGCTGGTGGGCGGGGAGGACACCGGGATCCCGCTGCCCTGGGCCTTCTTCGAGGACCTGCCCCTGCTCCCCAGCCTCATCCCGGCCCGGCTGGCCCAGCTCACCGCCCTGTTCGCCGGGCTGCTGGTGGCCCTGTTCCTGCAGGCGGTGTGGACCGGGGGCGGCTGGCGGCGCCCGGCCGCGATCGTGGTCGCCGTGGCCGTGCTGCTGCCGCTCTGGCCGTCCGGCACGATCGCCTCCGCGGAGGTGGCAACGCCGTCGTTCTTCACCGGCCCGGCCGTGCAGACCGTGCCCCGCGACAGCGTCGCCCTGGTCCTCCCCTGGCCGTACCGGCGGACCTCGCTGGCCATGACCTGGCAGGCCGAGGCCGGGCTCTGGTACCGGATGCCGGGCGGGTACTTCATCGGCCCCCAGCGCGACACCGACCAGCCCCGCTTCGACGCCATCCCCAGCCCGGCCTCGATCACCCTTGGCCGCATCTACGGCGGCCACCCGCCGCCCCGGCTGACCGGGCCCCGCCGGCGGGCCCTGGCCCGCGACTTCGTCCGCTGGCGGATCGGGACCGTGGTCGTCGGCCCCATGCCCAACCAGGCGGCCATGGTCGGGTTCCTGACCGACCTGCTGGGCCGCGAGCCCGAGGTCGTCGAGGGCGTCTTCCTCTGGCGGGACCCGGTGGTCGAGCTCAGGGACCGGCGTCAGAACCGGACCTAGGCCGCTCCCTGGCCTGGACCGACTGCTCAAGCACCTGGGCCACGTCCAGGACCCGGACGCCCTCGCTGGTGCCCTCGGCCTGGCGCTGCTTGATGGCGTCGTCCAGCATCACCATGCAGTAGGGGCAGGCCGTCCCGACCACGTCGGCCCCGGTGGCCAGGGCCTCGTCGGTGCGTTCGAGGTTGACCCGCTTGCCGATCCGCTCCTCCATCCACATGCGGGCCCCGCCGGCGCCGCAGCAGAAGCCGCGCTCCCGGCACCGGTGCATCTCGACCGAGCGGACCCCGGGGACGGCGTCCAGCACCGCCCGGGGGGCGTCGTAGACGTCGTTGTGGCGGCCCAGGTAGCAGGGATCGTGGTAGGTGACGGTGGTCTCGACCGGCCCCTCAGGCTGGAGGCGGCCCTCGTCCACCAGCCGCCGCAGCAGCTGGGTGTGGTGGATGACCTCGTAGTTGCCGCCCAGGTGGGGGTACTCGCGGGCCAGGGTGTTGAAGCAGTGGGGGCAGGAGGCGATCACCTTCCTTGCCCCGACCCCGTTGAGGGTCTCGATGTTCTGCTGGGCCTGGAGCTGGTACAGGTACTCGTTGCCGAGGCGGCGGGCCGGGTCGCCGCTGCAGCTCTCGCGGGGGCCGAGCACGGCGAAGCGGACCCCGGCCCGGTGCAGGAGGCCGGCGATCGCTCTGGCCGTGCCCCGGGCCCGGTCCTCGAGGGCGGCCGCGCAGCCGACCCAGTACAGGTACTCGACGTCGTCGGGGATCCGGTCGGTGACCACCGGGACCTCGAAGCCGAGGCCCTCGGTCCAGGCCAGCCGCTGGCCGGCGCCGAGCCCCCACGGGTCGCCCGAGTTCTCGACGTTGCGCAGCATGGTGCCGGCCTCGGTCGGGAAGCGGGACTCCATCAGGACCTGGTAGCGGCGCAGCTCCATGATGGTGTCGACGTGCTCGATGTCGACCGGGCACTGCTCGACGCAGGCCCCGCAGGTGGTGCAGGACCACACGTCGTCGTACCCGACCACGTCGGTGACCAGGTCCTTGTCGAGCACGGCGGGGTCGTAGGGGCCGGGGTGCTCGCGGGTGGCCTCGCCGAGCAGGAACGGGGCCTTCTCGAACAGGTGGTCGCGCAGGTCGGTGATGACCAGCTTGGGCGACAGCGGCTTGCCGGTGTTCCAGGCCGGGCACTGGTCCTGGCAGCGGCCGCACTCGGTGCAGGTGGCCAGGTCCAGCAGCTGCTTGAAATGCAGGTCCTCGACCTTGCCGGCGCCGAAGACGTCCTCCTCGGTCATTTCCTCGGGGTCGATCCGCGGCGTGGCCAGCGGGCCAAGCGCCTTGGGGCGGCGCGAGAAGGCGACGTTGAACGGGGCGGTGAAGATGTGCAGGTGCTTGGAGTACATGACCAGGACCAGGAACCCGAGCACGACCGCCAGGTGGGCGAGCAGGAAGCCCTCGTTGACCAGCCGCAGGGTCGCGGGCCCGAGGCCGTCCAGGGCCCGGCCGACAGCGGTGGAGGCGAACGCCCAGCCGTCGTAGGGGAAGGTGCCCCTGGCCGCCCGAGCCCCCCGGTAGAGCAGCAGGGTGACGATGACCAGGGCGATCATGCCCAGGATGAGCCAGGCCTGGCCGGTGTGGGACTTGTAGAACCGGGAGGCCCTCATCCGCCGGGCCGGCGACTCGCGCAGCCGGATGGCGGCGAACACGGCCAGGCTGGCCAGGACGGCCACCGCGGTCAGGTCCTGGAGGAAGCCCAGCACCGGGCTGCGCCCGATCAGCGGCAGGGCGAAGGTCTCGCTGAACAGCTCCCCGTAGGCCTCGGCGATCGTGGTCAGCAGGATCACGAAGCCCCAGAAGGTGAAGAAGTGGGCCAGCCCCGGGATCGGCCGCTTCAGCAGCTTGCGCTGGCCGAAGACCTCGACCAGCTCGGCCCGGAGGCGGGCCCAGGCGCCCTGGAACCGGTCGGGGGCCGGCTGGCCGGAGGCGATCAGCCTGGTGATCCGCTCGGCCCGCTGGCCGGCCAGGGCGACCGCGAAGAAGGTGAGCACGGCCCCGATGGCGAGCTTCATCGCACGTCCTCCCGGCCTGATCGCTTCGGCTGCCGCCCGAAAGTCTACCGCTCGGTAACATACGGCGGGCGATAGGCTGGGCGGATGCGTGCGCCAACCCCAACCCGGGCCCGCGGGGCCCTGCTCGCCGGCGGCCTGCTGCTGCTGGTCGCCGGGGTGGCCCTGGTGGCGTGGGTCCTGGCCTCGTCGGCCGGGCTGGTCGGGACGAGCGACGACCCGGTGATGGCCGACCCCACGGCCACCACCACCACCCCCGGCGAGGTGGCCGGCACCGTCGAGTACCGGCTGGAGCCGGCCGAGGGCGACCCGGTGACGGTGCGGCTGGAGGTGGCGGCCGACCCGGCCACCCGGGCCAGGGGACTGATGGAACGCGAGGAGGTGCCGCCCGGGACCGGGATGGTCTTCCTCTACCCCCGGGACGTGGCCGAGGCCTACTGGATGAAGAACACCCTCGTCCCCCTGTCGATCGCCTTCGTGGCCGCCGACGGGCGGGTGGTCAGCGTGGCCGAGATGACCCCGTGCAAGGCCGACCCCTGCCCCAGCTACGCCCCGGCCGGCCCCTACCGCTACGCGGTCGAGCTGGCCTCCGGGTCCTTCGCCGACGCGGGCGTCGGCCCGGGGTCCAGAGTGGTCCCCGTCGACCCCGCAGCACTGCCCCAACCGACGTAACACAGCAGCTTAAGGGCAAGATAAAGCATCTTGCCATAGAAACTTGACAACGGTGGACTCAACTGCCTATCTTGGTTCTCGAAACCTGTCCCAGCTTGTTTGAGGTGATGAGATGGCCAAGGCCGTAGGGATCGACCTGGGGACCACCAACTCCGTTGTCGCCACCCTCGAGGGCGGCGAGCCGACGGTGATCCCCAACGCCGAGGGGGCTCGCACGACCCCGTCGGTGGTCGCCCTCTCCAAGACCGGCGAGGTGCTGGTCGGCGAGGTGGCCAAGCGGCAGGCGGTGACCAACCCGGACCGCACCGTGCGCTCGGTGAAGCGGCACATGGGCGAGTCGTCCTGGCGCTTCCGGGCCGACGGCAAGGAGTTCTCCCCCCAGCAGGTGAGCGCGTTCATCCTGCAGAAGCTGAAGCGCGACGCCGAGGCCTACCTGGGCGACCAGGTGACCCAGGCGGTCATCACCGTCCCGGCGTACTTCGACGACGCCCAGCGCCAGGCCACCAAGGAGGCCGGTGAGATCGCCGGGCTCGAGGTCCTGCGCATCATCAACGAGCCGACCGCGGCCTCGCTCGCCTACTCCCTGGACAAGGAGCAGGACGAGACCATCCTGGTCTTCGACCTGGGCGGCGGCACCTTCGACGTGTCCCTGCTCGACATCGGCGAGGGCGTCATCGAGGTCCAGTCGACCTCCGGTGACATGCACCTGGGCGGTGACGACTGGGACCAGCGGGTGGTCGACTGGCTGCTGACCACCTTCAAGAACAACCACGGCATCGACCTGTCCAACGACAAGATGGCCATGCAGCGCCTCCGGGAGGCGGCCGAGAAGGCCAAGATCGAGCTCTCCTCCACCCTGGAGACCACGATCAACCTGCCCTTCATCACCGCCACCCCCGAGGGCCCGCTCCACATGGAGCAGCGCCTGACCAGGGGCGAGTTCGAGCGCATGACCTCCGACCTGGTCGAGCGCCTGCGCGGCCCCTTCGACAAGGCCGTCACCGACTGGAAGGCCAAGACCCAGAAGACCCTGACCGACATCAACCACGTGGTCCTGGTCGGCGGCTCGACCCGGATGCCCATGGTGGTCGAGTTCGTCAAGCAGCTCACCGGCGGCAAGGAGCCCCACAAGGGCGTCAACCCCGACGAGGTCGTGGCCGTCGGCGCCGCCCTCCAGGCCGGCGTGCTCAAGGGTGAGGTCAAGGACATCCTCCTGCTGGACGTGACCCCGCTGTCGCTGGGCATCGAGACCAAGGGCGGGGTGATGACCAAGCTCATCGAGCGCAACACCACCATCCCGACCCGCCGCTCGGAGGTGTTCACCACCGCCGACGACGGCCAGGCCGAGGTCGACGTCAAGGTCTTCCAGGGCGAGCGCGAGATGACCTACGGCAACAAGATGCTGGGCAACTTCCAGCTGGTCGGCATCCCGCCCGCGCCCCGGGGCGTGCCCCAGATCGAGGTCACCTTCGACATCGACGCCAACGGCATCGTCAACGTCTCGGCCAAGGACCGCGGCACCGGCAAGGAGCAGTCGATGACCATCACCGGCGGCACGGCGCTGCCCAAGGATGACATCGACCGCATGGTCCGCGAGGCCGAGCAGTACGCCGAGGAGGACCGGCGCCGGCGCGAGGCCGCCGAGGCCAAGAACCGGGCCGAGCAGCTCGTCTACCAGACCGAGAAGAGCCTGAAGGACTACGGCGACAAGATCTCCGACGAGGACCGGTCCAGCGTCGAGTCGGCGCTGACCAACCTGAAGGAGAAGCTCGCCGGCGACGACACCGTTGCCATCACCTCGGCCACCGAGGCCCTGCAGCAGGCGAGCTACAAGCTGGCCGAGGCGGTCTACGCCCAGGCCCAGTCCGGCCCCGGCCAGGCCCAGGCCGGGACGACCACCACCACCGACCAGGGCACGACCCAGAACCAGGGCGACGGTGACGTGGTCGACGCCGAGATCATCGACGAGGGCGACCAGGACCAGCAGAAGGGGGCATGAACCCCTCGGAGCAGGAGGAGGTAGGACCATCATGAGTGTGTCGCGTTGGGATCCCTTCCAGGACCTGCTGGCGATCCAGGACGAGATGAACCAGGTCTTCGGCCGAGCTCGCCAGGGCCAGGGCGGTGGGCGCGTGTGGGCGCCGGCGCTCGACATCTCCGAGCGCAAGGACGCCTACGTGGTCACCGTCGAGGTGCCGGGGGTCACCCCCGACGACCTCGACATCACCCTCGAGGACGGCCTGCTCACCATCCAGGGCGAGCGCCAGTTCACCCAGGAGTCGACCGAGCAGCAGTACCACCGGGTCGAGCGCCGCTACGGCAGCTTCCGCCGCTCGATCACCCTGCCCTCCCAGGTCCAGGCCGACGCCATCGAGGCCTCGTTCGAGAACGGGGTGCTCGAGGTGGTCGTGCCCAAGGCCGAGGAGGCCAAGCCCAAGAAGATCACCGTTCGCGCCGGCGGCGGCCGCCAAGAGGTCTCGGGGACGTCGACCCCGGCCGGCGACGCCTGATCCGGACCACATGCCACTGGGGAGGGGAGGCGGTCCACCGCCTCCCCTCTCCGCCAGAGGGGACACCGTGAAGGACACCGAGAAGCGAGACGACGAGGCGACTGTGGCCGTCGCGGAAGAGGCCGCCGAGCAGCCCGTCGAGGACCAGGACAGCGAGCCCGACGAGGCCGTTCCCGAGCGGGCCGACGAGGCCGCCGGCGAGGGCGGCGCCGACGTGAGCGACGACGGCGAGGCCCTCGAGGGCGCCGAGGCCGAGGCCGAGGCCCAGGAGGACGCGATCGCGGCCGACCTGGACAAGGCCAGGGCCGAGGCCGAGAGCTACCTCGACGACCTGCGCCGGCTCCAGGCCGACTTCGACAACTACCGCAAGCGGACCCTGCGCGAGCAGACCGCCCGGGCCGCCTCCGCCTCCCAGGCCCTGGTGGCCAGGCTGCTGCCCGTGCTGGACAACTTCGAGCTGGCCGTCTCCTCGGCCGAGCAGTCGCGGGACTTCGACCGCATGCTCAAGGGCGTGGAGATGGTCCTGGGCGCGCTGCGCGAGGTCCTCGAGAGCGAGGGCCTGGTCAGGATCGAGGCCGAGGGCAAGCCCTTCGACCCCGAGCGCCACGAGGCGGTGATCGCCGTCGACGACGAGAGCGCAGAGCCGGGCACGGTCGTCGACATCGTCCGGACCGGCTACGAGCTGCGGGGCAAGGTCCTGCGTCCCGCCATGGTGAAAGTCGCGAAGTAACGGATGAACAACCCCGAGTACCTGGAGAAGGACTTCTACGCGGCCCTCGGCGTGTCCAAGGACGCGTCCGCGGCCGACATCAAGAAGGCCTACCGGAAGCTCGCCCAGCAGCACCACCCGGACGCCAACAAGGGTGACAAGGCCTCCGAGGAGCGCTTCAAGGAGGTCGGGCGGGCCTATGCCGTGCTGTCCGACCCCAAGAAGCGGGCCGAGTACGACGAGG
>DATABK010000099.1:0-1663 GCA_036259695.1 Actinomycetes bacterium
CTGCCCAAGCCGCTGATCATCTACGCCGGCTCGATGCGGGCCTACCTCAACGTCGGCCTCATCCGGGGCACGGCCGACCGGCTCCGGGAGGCGAGCTTCGTGTTCGTCGGCCCGGCCGCCGACTTCCTCCAGCCGCTGGTCGCGGGCCTGCGCAACGTGCACGTGATCGGCCCCCGGCCCTACCGGCTGCTGCCCGACTACCTGGCCGCCGCCGACGTGGCCATCGCCCCCCACCAGGTGGCCCCGGCGACCCGGGCGGTCGTGCCCGAGAAGCTGTTCGGCTACCTGGCCGCCGGCCTGCCGGTGGTCACCACCGAGGTCGCCGGGGCGGCCGAGCTGCGCCGGCTGGTCTGGATCGCCCGGGACCCCTCCGAGTTCGCCCGGGCCATCCAGGGAGCCCTCAAGCGGGACCGGGAGCGCCGCCGAGCCCTGCGCCAGGCCGCGGTCAGCCCCCTGTCCTGGGACGCCATCGCCGCCCACACGGTGGCCAGCGTCGACGCCGTCCGGGCGGGCGCCGACCTGCCCGACCCGCCCGAGCTGAAGCTCCCGGCCATCCCCGGGTTCCTGGCCCGCTAGCCGGGCCGGGCCGCTTCCTGCCCAACCAGGCCGGAGGTGGCATGCTTGAGCTTCGCGACCAAGGAGTGTTCGTTGCCCGACGACCAGGGCCAGTCCGACCGGCCCGAGTGGCTGACCAAGTCGACCACCCCGACCTTCTGCTACCGGCATCCCGACCGGCAGACCGGGCTGCGCTGCTCGCGCTGCGACCGCCCGATCTGCGGCGAGTGCGTCAACCCGGCCCCGGTCGGCCAGCTCTGCCCGGACGACGCCCGCTCGACCGTCCGGGTCCGCGGCCTCCCGGGCTCGGAGCGGCCGGTGGCCACCTACACCCTGCTCGGCATCAACACCGTCCTGCTGTTCGCGGCCGCGCTGCTCAGCGGCAGCGGGTTCGGGCTGCTGGAGCCGTCGGCCCGAGCCCTGTGCCGGCTGGGGGCGCTGAACGCCGCCGCCATCGCCGAGTCCGGGCAGTGGTGGCGGCTGCTGACGGTGATGGTGCTGCACGGCGGGCTGCTCCACTGGGCGTTCAACAGCTGGGCCCTGTGGGCCTTCGGGCCGACCCTGGAGACGATGCTCGGCTGGCCCCGCTTCGTCGCCCTGTACGTCGGCACCGGCCTGGTCGGGGCCGGGGCCAGCTTCGCCTTCAACCAGACCACCCTCGGGGTCGGCGCCTCGGGGGCGATCTTCGGCCTGCTCGGGGCCCTGGTCGCCTACTTCTTCCGACGCCGCCGGGCGGGCGGCTCGGCCCCGCTCCAGAATCTGCTGCTGGTGCTGCTGCTCAACCTGTTCATCGCCTCCCGCAGCGCCAGCATCGACAACCTGGCCCACATCGGCGGCTTCCTGGCCGGCCTGACCGCGATGGCCCTGTACGACGCGGTGGGGCCGCGCAACCGCGGGCTCCAGGCGGCCGCTCTGGCCGTGCCCTTCCTGGCCGGGGTCGTGCTGGCCGTGCTCGGGGTGGCCAACTACCCGCCGGGCAGCGGCCTCACCTGCGTGGGGGCCTGAGCGACCCGTCGCCGGCGTCGACCGGCTCCTGGTCGGCCCTGGTTCTGAGATAGAGGGCGTTGCACATGCCGATCAGGTAGGGGTCGGCCAGGGCGAGCAGGAT
>DATABK010000100.1:0-5466 GCA_036259695.1 Actinomycetes bacterium
GCCGCCCCCAGCAGCCAGGAGCCCGGCCCCGGGACCAGCCTGGCCGGGGCCGCCCCGCCCTCGCCCGCGCCGCGCCATGCCGGGAGCCAGCGTTGCCGGAGCGTCAGCTCGGCGCCGTCGTCGGCGACCACGACCCACCGCCGGCGCCGGACCGGGCCGTAGCTCCGGGACCGCGCGGCCACCGGGCGCCGCAGCTCCCGCTCCAGCCAGGCCACCGCCCCGGCGACGCCGTCGTGCTGGAGCGGGAGCTCGGCGAACAGCTCCGGGTCCCGCAGCTGGACCCGCCAGTCGGTCTCAGCCGACCACCAGCAGGCGACGCTCGAGGACCACTCGGCCACGTGGACCACCAGGCAGCAGCCGGGAACGGCCTGAACGGGGAGGATCACGGCCGAGGCGGCAGCGTCGATCCGCCCGCTGGCCGGGGCCACCGGCGGCGTCGCCAGGCCGTCCAGCGTCCGCGACACGGCCCCGGCCAGCCGCAGGAGCGGGTCACTGAGCCGGTCGCCCTCGGGGAGGTCCTCGAACCAGCGCGTGACCATCGGCCTCAGTCGGGGCGGTAGGCGAGGGAGCGGAACAGGCCGCCGTAGTCGAGGACCAGGCCGTCCGGGTCGACCTGGAGCTCGGCGGTGAAGTCGCCGGTGGAGAAGTGCCAGCGGTCGGGGGCGAGGCGCCGGTAGCGCTGGGCCGATCCGATCACCTCGAGGCCGGGGAACTGGACCCAGGCCATCTGGAGGTCAGCGGCCTGGCCGACCTCGAGCGCGGCCAGGCGGCGGATGGGGAGGGTGTTGGTGGCCGGGGTGACGGTCAGGTCGACGTCCAGGGAGCCGTCGACCTCGGGCAGGCCGGGCCCGTCCTCCCAGCGCCAGTGGCCGGCACCGTCGGCCAGCAGGGTCCGGTGGGTGCCTCCGCCGTCCAGCTCCAGCTCGACCCGGCGGGTGCGGCCGTCGGGGCCGGCCTCGACCAGGTAGCGGACGTCCAGCGGGGTGCCGTGGGCCGGGGTGAGCACGATGCCCGACAGTCGCAGCCCGTCCGGGCCGGCCTCCAGCCGGCAGCGGTCAAGGGCGGCGGTCTCGACGTCCTGCCAGAGGATCGTCGCCACGGCCGCTCAGCCGCGTAGCAGCTCGGTGACCTGGAAGGCGAGCTCCAGGGCCTGGCTGGCGTTCAGGCGCGGGTCGCAGGCCGTCTCGTAGCGGCGGTGCAGGTGGCCGTCCTCGATCTCGTCGGCCCCGCCCAGGCACTCGGTGACGTCCTCGCCGGTCAGCTCGACGTGGATGCCGCCGGGGTGGGTGCCCTCGGAGCGGTGCACGGCGAAGAACCCGGCCAGTTCGGCCATGACGTCGTCGAAGCGGCGGGTCTTGTGGCCCGAGGGCCCGACGAAGGTGTTGCCGTGCATCGGGTCACACGCCCAGACCACCGGGTGGCCGGCGTCGCGGACGGCCCGGACCAGGGGGGGCAGCCGCTCGGAGACCCGGGAGGCGCCCATCCGGGCGACCAGGGTGAGCCGGCCGGGGACGCGCCCCGGGTCGAGCAGGTCGCACAGGGCGAGGACGTCGGAGGGGGTCGCCGACGGGCCGAGCTTGGCCCCCACCGGGTTGCCGATGCCGCGCAGGAACTCGAGGTGGGCGCCGTCCAGCTGGCGGGTCCGCTCCCCCACCCAGAGCAGGTGGGCCGAGCAGTCGTACCAGCACCCGGTGAGGCTGTCGCGCCTGGTCATGGCCTCCTCGTAGGCGAGCAGGAGGGCCTCGTGGGAGGTGTAGAAGTCGACCTGGTGGATGACCGAGGAGGCGGTCAGGTCGATCCCGCAGGCGGCCATGAACCGCAGCGCCCGGTCGATGCCGTCGGCGACGACGTCGTAGCGCCGCCCGGCCGGGCTGCGGGCCACGAACTCCTGGTTCCAGCTGTGGACCTGGTTGAGGTCGGCGAACCCGCCCTTGGTGAAGGCTCGCAGCAGGTTGAGGGTGGCCGGCGACTGGTGGTAGGCCCGCAGCATCCGGGCCGGGTCGGGCCGGCGCGCGGCCGCGCTGAAGCCGAGCTCGTTGACCATGTCGCCGCGGTACACGGGCAGGTCGACCCCGTCGACGAGCTCGCTGGGGAGGCTGCGGGGCTTGGCGAACTGGCCGGCGATGCGGCCCACCTTGACCACCGGCAGCCCGGCCCCGTAGGTCAGGATCACCGCCATCTGGAGGATGACCTTGAGCTTGTCGCGGATGGAGTCGGCCGAGAAGGCGTCGAAGGTCTCGGCGCAGTCGCCCGCCTGGAGCAGGAAGCCGTGCCCGTCCGCGACCGTGGCCAGGGTCGACTGGAGGGTCCGAGCCTCGCCGGCGAACACCAGCGGCGGCTGGGCGGCCAGCTCCTTGAGGACCTGGTCGACCACGGCCTGGTCCGGCCACTCGGGCTGCTGGGCGGCCGGGAACGCCCGCCAGGAGTCGGGCGCCCATGGCTTGGGCGGGGTGCGAACGGTGGGGTTCATCGCCATATCGTCGCAGAAGGACGCCCTCGCGCGCATGTCACCGGACCTTGGCGAGCCAGCGCCGCTGCCACGGGGTCTCGACGGCCCGCCGGCGGAAGCCGGCCCGCACCCAGCCGACGGCCTGGCGCGGGCTGAGGCCGTCGAGGACGGCCAGGGCGGCCAGGGCGGTCTCGTCCGCCCAGCCGTCGCCGGTCATCGTCTGGCCGTCACCTCCGGATGCCGCCCCGCCGGCCCGTCGGCCACGGGCTGGCGCGACTGCTGCACGAGCAGGTGGAGCAGCAGGGCGCTCAGGATAAGGTGGCCGAGGGCGGTGTAGAGGCCGGGGAAGTAGCCGCCCTCGAGCACCGGGAACACGAAGTGGGCGACCGCGTTCAGCAGGCCGGCCCCGAGCGCGTAGAACCAGAGCATGAAGTTGGCGACGCGGACCTGGTACAGCGCCGGCCGCGGCCAGCACCCACAGGGCCCCGAACCCGAACACGAAGGTGAGCAGGAACGACCGCTCGCTCCAGGGTCGGGAGGAGTGCCCAGGCCAGCGTGCCCGCCACGACCAGGATGAGGGCCGGCGGGATGGGCAGGGTCAGCAGGACCCAGGCGAAGAAGCCGAGCAGCAGCACGGCGACGACGGCGGCCGAGCGCTTCTCCGGCGACGACGACGGCGACATGGCGGTCATGGCGCGCTCCTCTCAGACCCGGCCGGCGGGGACCGAGACCATGGCGTCGATGCCGGCCCGGTAGGTCGGGAACGCCGGCCGCCAGCCGAGCTCGGCCTTGGCCTTGTCGTTGGCGACCCGCATCGAGGTGCCGACCACGAACGACCACGTACGGCGCGGCCAGGCGCAGCACCCAGCCCGGCAGCCGGCGCGGCGCCGGGGCCCCGAAGGCGGCGGCCATGGCGGTGAAGACGTCCTCCCAGGTGGCCGGCAGGTCGTCGACGACGTTGTGGGCCTGGCCGGGCCGGCCGTGCTCCAGGGCGGTCACCGTGGCCGCGGCCGCGTCCTCGTGGTGGACCCAGCCCAGCACCCCGCCCTTGGCCACGGCTTTAAGAGGAGGCAGGGTGCAGGCGCCCGCCCACCAGCGCCAGGGCGGCCTGCTCGAAGGCGGCCCGGTCCAGGCCCGGGTCGAGGGCGCGCTGGACGATGAAGCCGGGCAGGAACGAGAACAGCGCCCGGGCGGCCCCGGCTGGGTCCAGCCGGTCGTCCAGCCGGCCGGCCGCCTGCTCGGCCCGGACGAGCCGCTCCAGCGCCGCCAGCAGCCGGGCGATCCCGGCGGTGGCGATCGGCCCGACGGTCGGGTTGCGCAGCGCCTCGCCCCACACCTGGACCGCGACCCGGGGCAGCCGCTCGCGCGCGTCCAGGTCGTCGACGGTCCGCAGCAGGCGGGACAGGACCTGCTCGATGCTCGGCGGCTCGTCGGCGGCGATGACCTCCTCGACGGCGTCGTGCAGCTGCGCGAGGGCGTCGCCGGCCAGGGTGGCGATGAGCTCGTCCTTGCTGGGGAAGTAGCGGTAGACGAGACCGGCGGTGAGCCCCGAGGCCTCGAAGAAGTCCTGCATCGAGGTCGAGTGGAAGCCGTTCTCGGCAAAGCAGCGCCCGGCCGCCTCGAGGATCTCGCGGCGGCGGGCGTCGCGGTACTGCTGGGTCACGCGTGGCATGACCCGATCGTAAACGGAACGTTCCTTCCTGACAACGGCGGTGGGTCGCCGTGACGGAGGGCCCGCGCCGGGGACCGTCCCAGCGCGGGCCCGTCCGCCCCCCCGGCCTGGTCCCTAGGCGACGCGGCGGAGCTGGCCGCGGATGGCTCCGCCCGGGAACTCGGCGTTGTGCACGTTCACGTAGTAGTCGCGCGGCTGCCGGCGGATGTCGCGGAGCACGGCCGGGTCCTGGTCCTCGACACAGCCGGCGACCGCGCTGATCGTGGCCGGGAGCTCGGCCGGCGGCCCGGCGGCGAGCTCGGGCACGTCGAAGAACAGCACCACCACCGGGCCGACGTCCCCGGCCTCGCCGGCGTGGATGTGGGCGAAGATGGGCGGGGTGATGGCCGTCCAGCCGACGGCGAAGCAGGCCCGCTGGCGGCCGGTGCGGACGAAGGCCAGGCCGCGCCCGTCGGGGTCGGCCGGCGGGACCTCGTTGGCGCCGCTGAGCCGGGCGGTGAGCTGGCGCGGCAGGTCGAGGCCGAGGTGGCCGGCCCGGTGGAGCTGGCCGCGGATGGCCCCGTCGGGGAAGTCGGCGGTGTGCACGTTCACGTAGTACTCGCGCGGGCTGGCGGCGATCTTCCTGGCCAGGTCGCGGTCGACGTCGACGCAGCCGGCGACCGCGTCCAGGGTGTCGGGGAGGGAGGCGGCGTTGGCTCCCGGCTGGAAGAACAGCACCGCCACCGGGCCGGCGACGCCCGCCCGGCCGGTGTGGATGTGGGCCGCCGTCGGGGCCGAGATCCCCGACCACTCGAGCACGAAGCAGGCCTTGCCACCGGCCAGCTTGACCACGGCCCGGCCGCGGCCGTCCGGGTCGCCCGGTCCCGGGACCTCCGTGGCCCCGCGCAGGCCGGCGGCGAGCACGGTGGCCTTGCCGGCGGCGGCCGCGCCGGGGGCGGCGAGGAGGGTCAGCCCGGCGGCGAGGGCGGCCGCCAGCATGGTCGCCGCGACGCGTCTCCGCATTCGCACGCTCCTTGGGTCGGGAACGGGTGTCCCACCGGCGGTGGGACAAAGGGACAACCACCGAGAGGGCCGTCCGCTTCCCGTGCTAAGGTCGGAAGATCGTGGAAACGAAGATCGGGATCCATCTCGGGCGCGAGCATGCCCTGGCCGAGGCGGCGGCCCGCGGCGCCGACGCGGTCCAGTTCTTCCTCGGCGACCCCAACGGCTGGAAGGTGCCGCCGCCGGGGCCGGACACGGCCGAGCTGGCCGCCACCGACATGGTCGTGTACGTGCACGCCCCCTACGGCATCAACCTGGCCTCGCCCAACAACCGCATCCGCATCCCCTCGCGCAAGCTGCTGGC
>DATABK010000101.1:0-1694 GCA_036259695.1 Actinomycetes bacterium
CGAAGATATATCGTTGAGTTGCTGCAACGAACAAGGAGGTGATGCAGCAATGCGACGACGACACGTTCCGCACGGACCCGGCCACCCCCTCCACGAGGCCTGGCTGGGCCACCACGAGGCCTTCGGCCACTTCGGGCCGCCAGGCCCACCCCTCCCGCCCCTGCCGCCCGGCCCGTGGGGGCACCGCGGCCGGGGACCGGGGCGCCGGCGGCGCGGCCGCGGCGACGTCCGGGCCGCCATCCTGGCCCTGCTGGCCGAACGGCCGATGCACGGCTACGAGATGATCCAGGAGCTGGAGGCCCGGACCGGCGGCGTCTGGCGGCCGAGCCCGGGGTCGGTCTACCCGACCCTCCAGCTGCTCGAGGACGAGGACCTGATCACCGGTGAGGAGGGCGAGGGCCGCCGCCGGTTCACGCTCACCGGCGCCGGCCGGGCCGAGGCCGAGCGCCAGGGCCGGCGGGCGCCGTGGGAAGAGGTCACCGCCGGGGTGGCCCCGGCCGCCTGGAACCTGCGCGACGCCATCGCCCAGACCGCCCAGGCCGCCTGGAGCGTCGGGTCCGCCGGCACCGAGGCCCAGCAGGCCCGGGCCCTGGAGATCCTCAACGACGCCCGACGCCGCCTCTACGCCATCCTGGCCAGCGACGACCAGGCGGCCGGCGACGACGAGGCCGAGGCCTAGCCGACGCGCGTGGCCGGCCGGACGGTGACGGCCACGCCCCGGTGGTCGCTGGCCGTGCTCGCCGTGGCCGCGAACCCCGAGGCGGCCAGGTCGGCCGAGAGCCACAGGTAGTCGATGCGCCGGTCCGGGCGGTCCGACGGCCAGGTCAGCTCGTCGGCCTGGCCGCCGCCGCCGGCCACGAACGCGTCGGTCAGGCCGGCCGCCCGCACCAGGGCGATCTCGGCCGACCCGGGCTCGGCGTTGAAGTCGCCGAGCAGGACGGTGGCCGGCCGCCCGGCCACCGCCTCCAGCAGCCGCGGGAGCTGGGCCAGGCGGACCCGGGCCCCATCAGGCCCCTCGACGTGGTGGAGGTGGGTGACCACCACCCGCAGCCGGCGTCCCTCGCCGAGGTCGACCTCGACCCCGAGGGCGTTGCGGCGCAGGGGGACGCCCTCGCGGGGCAGGGGTGTCACCTCGGCCGACAGGATCGGGTAGCGGCTGAGCACGGCGTTGCCCCAGATCTCGTCGGAGGCACCCGCGAAGCGCGCGTGCGGCATGCGCAGCCGCCGCTGCAGCCAGGACAGCATGTCGGTGGAGCCGTTGATGTACCAGCCGCGGGAGACCTCCTGGAGCCCGACGATCTCAGCCCCGCTGGCCTCGATGGCTTGGGCCAGCCCCTCCAGGTCGCTCCAGCCCCGCACGTCGAAGCCGAAGTGCAGGTTGTAGGACAGCACCCGCACCGGGCGGGCCGGGCCGGGGGTGGCCTCGACCGGGCCGGGGGCGGTGGCCCAGGAGAGGAGCGGGACAGCCAGCAGCGCCACCCCGACCCAGGCAGGCACCAGGTCGCGCCGCTGCGGGCCCCGGTCGGGGCCGAAGCGCATGGCCCCGGCGGCGGCCAACCCGACCAGGGCGGCGGCCACCCCCGGGAGGGGCTCGTTGCCGACCGGCAGGACCAGGTCGTAGACGGCGTAGTAGGCGAAGACGAGCAGGACGAACAGCCCCATGCCGGCCGTCCAGGCGGCCGCGGTCGGGCCGA
>DATABK010000102.1:0-3376 GCA_036259695.1 Actinomycetes bacterium
GGAGCGAGCCGACCGCCGTCTCCCGCATGCTGGTGGAGCCCCAGGCCCTGCTGGCCCTGCTGGTGGCCGACGCCGGCCTGCTGGTGTTCCGGGTGGTCGCGGTGCTTGACGCCTATCTGCTGGCCTCGCGCGAGGACCGGACGCCGGCGGCCAGCGGCGGCTGGCGCAAGGGAGCGGCCGCCGGGCTGGTGGCCCTGCTCACCCTGACCGCGGCCCCGCACGCCGCCGCCGCCTACTACGACCTCCAGGCCTATGACCTGCTGACCTCGGTCTTCGCGGGCGAGGACCCGCAGTGGCAGGCGCGCGACCGCGACCGCCACCACTCGGGCAACGGGCTGGTCACGGCCGTTCCCGGCCGGGTCACGGTGCTGCTGCTGGGCGGCGACGCCGGGCCGGGCCGGCGCGGCCGGCGCACCGACACCATGATGGTGGCCAGCTTCGAGCTGGCCAGCGGCAAGGTGTCGCTGTTCGGCCTGCCCCGCAACCTGGTCCAGGTGCCGCTGCCGGACGGGCCGGCGGCCGACCACTTCGGCCAGTGCCGCTGCTTCCCTCGGCTGCTCAACGAGCTCTACGCCTTTGCCGAGGACGAGCGGCCCGACCTGTTCCCCCACAGCAAGCGGCCCGGCATCGCCGCCGTCGCCGGGGCGGCCGAGGAGCTGCTCGGGCTCCCCATCGACCACTACGCCCTGGTCGACCTGCTCGGGTTCGTGGACGTGGTCGACGCCCTCGGCGGGGTCACGGTCAACAACCTCAAGCCGCTGCGCGTCGAGATCGACCGCCTGGGCCGCGAGGGCAGCCAGCCGGCGTTCAATATCCAGCCCGGGCGCAAGCACCTCAACGGCTTCACCGCCCTCGCCTACTCCCGGTCCCGGGAGACGACCAGCGACTACGACCGCATGCAGCGCCAGCGGTGCGTGATCGGCTCCCTGGCCAGGCAGACCGAGCCGGCCGAGGTCCTGACCGCCTTCCCCAGGCTGGTCAGGGTGCTCAAGCGCAGCGTGGCAACCGACATCCCGGCCAACCGGCTGCCGGCCCTGATCCAGGCGGCCGACGACAAGCCGGTCAAGGTGGCGACGATCGGGTTCCAGCCGCCCACCTACAACAGCGGCTGGTCAGCCGGCTACCCGATCCCGGACGTGCCGAAGATCCAGAGCGCCGTGCGCCGGATGATCCGGCCGGCAGCCGTTCCCGCCACGACCCGGGCCGATCCCGACGGGCTCGGCGGCGTCACCTCGACGACCAGGGCCCCGGCCACCCGCTCCTCCAGCTCGGACCGGCGCAAGCCGGCCTGCGGCATCGCCGCCTGACCGGGCGCTCCGGCTCCAGGCGTGGACGGCCACGGCCGGCCTGTCGCCGGCCGCCCCGAGCAGGTGGACGTGGCCGGGCGGGAACACGGTGGTCGCTCCGGCCCGCCAGGTGGTCCGGCGGCCGGTGGTCCAGATGGTCGGGTCCAGGCACTCCTCGCTGAGCGTGCCCTCGACCACCGTGACGGCCACGGTGGCGCCGCCGTGGTCGTGGGCGCGGGTGACCAGCCCGGCCGGCCACTCGACCAGCCAGGCCTCGGCCTCCGGGGTGACCAGCAGCGGGACCGACCAGGGCCGGTCGTCGGGCAGCGCGGAGTCGGGCCGGGTCCCGGGCCCGGCTTGAACGGGTCCGGTCCCGACCTCGGGCCGCGGGGGCCAGGTGCCGGTCCCGGCCTCGGCGGCCAGGTCGGCGGCCAGCCGGGCCAGCTCGGCCGGAAGGTCGATGGTGCTGAGGGAGCGCATGCGGGCGTCCTTTGGTGCCGAAGAGCAGGACAGATGGCCGGCCCGAGCGGGCGGCTCGCCTCAACGGGTGGGCGGAGCCGGACGCCGGGCCCGGGGACACGCGCAGGACCCCTTCAGCCTCGGGGTGAGGCGGGGGTCACGGCCCTGGGCGGCGTTCCGGTGGCGCATGGCAATGCCGGAGGGTGCCCTGCGCGGCGGCGCCTGTCAAGGCGGTGCGCGCCAGACGGGCGCCTTTATCGGATCGCAACCAACCCGTGCTGCTGCGGTTGCCTGATCGACCAGGTTGATTAGGCCGCTTCGGCTATGGTTTCGCCACCTTTGGTGCCTGCGTCCCCCGGAGTACGGCCCTGCCGGCACCCGACAAGCGCCCGGCCCCGCCTGGGTCGTCGCCTTGCCGTTTTCTCCCGGCCGTACGCGAAAGGAGCACGACAGCATGAGGACCCGTCTCCGCCTCGGAGCGGCCGCTTCCATCGGCCTGGGAGCGCTGCTCCTGGCCACGGTGCTGGCTTCTCCGGCCCTCGCCTGGCACTCCAACGTCACCGTCAGCGCCCGCTGCCTCGACAACGGCAAGGTGCGAATCCACTACACGGTGGAAGCCTGGGAAGAGGGCCACAACGCCACCGTCGACGTCGCCTACAAGCTCAATGGCGAGCTCACCGAGCTGGAGTCGGAGGAGCACTTCTTCGCGCCGGGCCACGACCGGTTCTCCGGCCAGTTCAACCTGCCCGCCGGTACCACCGGGGAGATCACCATCATCGCGGTGGCCCATTGGGAGAACGGTGACAAGTCACACAACAAGGGCAGTGCCGAGCTCCCGCCGGCCGACAAGTGCGGCGGGGACTCGGGGTCGACCACGACCACGGCGCCGCCGACCACGGCGCCGCCGACGACCGCGCCCTCGACCACCGAGGCCCCGACGACCACGGCTCCCAGCTCCACCGTCGCGCCGTCGAGCACCCAGCAGCCGACCACTACCGCCGCGGTCGGCGCGGCCACCAGCACCACCGGTGGAGGCCAGCTGCCCTTCACCGGGGCCGGCTCTTCTCAGCCGATGCTGCTGGCCGGAATCGCGCTGGTTGGCGGGGGCGCCCTGTTCCTCCTGCTCAGCCGGGAGCGCCGCGCAACCCGGTAAGGCTTCCCTGACGAAGGGCCCCCACGATCGGGGGCCCTTCGCATATCCGGAGGCCGAGGCCCCGGTCCACCGGAGCCTCTGCGTGCGCCCCGGACCCTCAGGCCTCGGCGCGCCGCTTGAGGCCGCTGGCGAACTGGCGGAACGAGGGGCCCAGGTCGGGCATGGAGCGCCAGATCAGCGGCAGCAGGGGGCCGGTGTACTCCTCGCGCATGGTGAACCGGGTCGTGCCGTCGGTGCCCGGGGCCAGGGTGAAGGTCCGCACGCCCTTGAACAGGCCCAGCGGCATGCCGCCGGTCCAGGTCATCCGCCTGCCGGGGGTGAACTCGGTCACCTTGACCGGGAAGGCGCGGCCCGGGTTGGCCTTGGACACCACCTTGATCTTCTCGCCGGGCGCGATGCTGCCCTCGACCCGCTCGACCCCCGAGTCCCACCGTTGGTAGCCGGGGGCGTCGGTCAGGATGGCCCAGATGGCCTCCGG
>DATABK010000103.1:0-4948 GCA_036259695.1 Actinomycetes bacterium
CCAGTCGCGATCGAGGTTCCGGCGTTACACCACCCCAGCTGTAACAACCTCCCGGTCGGGATGACAGCAGAGGGTCACGATCGCCAAGCGGAGGAGCCACCCATGGCCAGGTACTGGGAGGTGCCCCGGTGAGGGTCGCCCAGGTTGCTCTCCCCGACGACCTCCATCCGGGGGCCGACGTCCCGGTGCTTCAGGTCGTGCGGGACGCCAGAGCGCCCGATGTGGCGGCGGCGACCCGCGCCGCCCGGGCCCTGCTGGAAGCGCTCGGGTTGGATACGGCAGCCGAGGGGATGGCCGAGACGCCAGGCCGGATGGCCCGGGCCTATGCCGAGCTGTTCGGCGCCCCTCCGTTCACGGCCACCACCTTCCCCAACGACGAAGGCTACGACGAGTTGGTCCTGGCTCGGGCGATCCCGCTGCGAGCCCTCTGTGAGCACCACCTGCTCCCGTTCGCCGGTGTCGCCCACGTCGGCTACTTGCCTGGGGACCGCATCCTCGGGCTCTCCAAGCTCGCCCGGCTGGTCGAGCACTTCGCGGCCCGGCCCCAGGTGCAGGAACGACTCACCCAGCAGATCGCCGACTGGCTGCACCGCGAGCTGGACGCCAAGGGCGTCGGGGTGGTTCTGGATGCCGAGCACACCTGCATGACCCTGCGGGGTGTGCAGGCCGTGGGCGCCCGCACGGTGACCTCGGCCCTGCGGGGGGTATTGCGCGACAGCCCGTCCTCCCGGTCAGAGTTCTTCGCCTTGACCGGCGTCACCCGCTGATCGGCGGGCCGCTCATCCGAGCGCCGCAGCGCCGAAGGCGTAGGTGAACCGCCGGCACCAGATCACCACGCTCTGGTAGCGGGCGAGGTCAACGCCATCCGGGATCTCGTAGTTCTGGCTGCCCTGGTTGGCTCGGAGGCGGCCGAGGCTGACGAAGTCGTCGTCGAAGCTGTCGCGCGGCGCGTCGGCGGCTGCCCCGGACAGATACACGAACAGGTCAGGGCCGTTGCTCGTGCGCAGCTCGTCCAGGCGCAGGAAGCGCCGCCCGTCGCCCAGCTCCAGAGTCACCGCCCGGCCCGAGGTGGCGTGACCGAGCGAGCGGAAGGGGCTCGTTGAGAGGACCATCGGCTCCCGAGCCGCCGGTCGGGTGGGCGGCTGGCCCGGGCTCATGGCCGAGGAGCGTTCCGGCAGCGATGTCGCCGGCATTGGGAGCGCCTCGTCGACCCGCTCGTCGATCAGCAGCTTCTGCGGCTGGAACCAGGCAATGGCGCCGGCGCCAGCGACCACGCCGGCCACCAGTGCAAGGATGATTGCCCTGCGTCGAGTTCGGCTGCCTCCCACCATCGTCCTCCTTGAGCTGGGCTGTGGACTTGGAGATCGTCTGCGCTCGCAGGTGCTTCGTTACGGTGGCGGGCCAGGACTGACCTCATCATTGATTGCAGACGACGGGCAGGAGGTCGGCATGGCAGTCAGCCTGGTCACAGGGGCCGGCTCCGGCATCGGGGCGGCGACGGCAGCCGCCCTGGCGGCGCGGGGCGACGTCGTGATCTGTGTGGACATCGACCTGGCGGCGGCTCGGCGCACCGCAGCCGGGCTCGCAAAGGCCGAGGCGGTCCGCCTCGACGTCCGCGACGAGGCGGGCTGGGCGACGGTGGCCGCGGGCGTGGCGGAGCGGCACGGGCAGCTCGACGTGGCCGTCGCCTGCGCCGGCATCCAGGTCACGGCCCCCGCCCACGAGCTGGCCCTCGACGACTTCGAACGGGTCCTGGGGGTCAACCTGACCGGGGTGTTCCTCACCTGCCGGGCCGCCGCTCAGGTCATGATCGCCGGCGGCCATGGCGGCAAGCTGGTGCTGGTCGGCTCGGTCAACTCACAGGTCGCCCTGCCCGGGCAGGCCGGCTATGCCGCCTCCAAGGGCGGGGTGCTGCTGCTCGGCAGGGCGCTGGCGATCGACTGGGCACCACACGGCATCAACGTCAACGTGGTGGGGCCGGGGGTCACCGCCACCGCGATGAACGCGGCGTTCCTGGCCGACCCGGCGCAACGCGAGCCGCTGCTGGCCAGGATCCCCCTGCACCGGCCGGCCACGCCGGCCGAGATCGCCGCGGTGGTCGCGTTCCTCGCCTCCGACGCGGCCGGCTACATGACCGGCGCCTACGTCCCCGTCGACGGCGGCTGGCTGGCAAGCGGCTAACCGCGGAACCCACCGTAACGGCCGGGCGGGCCGCGAGACTGCCAACCCGACAGCCCCGCGGAAGGAGGACCCGATGATCTGTGGCATCCGTGGCTGCGACGGCGACCCGGTCACCTACTGGGAGGAGGCCGACGGCCAGCGTCACTACCGCTGCCAGCTGCACCGGTACGAGCTGGTGCCCCAGGACGCGGTCCGGCACGACTACCACCTCGTGCCCGGCGACCCGCACACCCACCACGACGCGCCGGCGTACCACATCATCCGCGAAACCGATGGCTGACCGGTTCGGGCCTGGCGGGCGGTTCCCGGACCTGGAGCTCCCCGACCACAGCGGCAACTGCCGCCGGCTCAGCGAGCTGGCCGCCGGCGATCCCCTGCTGCTCCACTTCTACCGCGGGTTCTGGTGCCCCAAGGAGCAGGCGTTCTTCCGTCGCCTGGTGCAGCTCCAAGACGAGGCCGAGGTCGCCTACACCCGGTTCGTGTCGGTGAGTGTCGACCCGCCACAGGTCGCCGCGGCGTTCCGGGCCGGTCTGGGCGCCCGCTGGACGTTCCTCTCCGACACCGACCGCCAGTACCAGGCCGAGCTGGGCCTGTGGGAGACCACCGACACAGTCCACCGGGCCTACCGGCCGGCCTCCTTCCTGCTCGGGCCGGGACTCGATGTCCGGCAGACATGGAACGGCTACTGGTTTTGGGGACGGCCGACCAACGAGGAGCTGCGCCAGAGCTTCCGTACCGTGACCATGGCGATCCGTCCCGACTGGGAGGTCCCAGCACGATGAGTTGGTGCTGGTTCGCCGCCCTCACGAGGCCGCTGGCGCGTGAGGAGCTGGTCGACGCGTCGGCCTGCGTCCAGGCGACCGACCAGGACGGGCGACCCGCCGGCCTGCTGGCGGCCTGGCCACGGGGTCGCAGGCCGCTCCGCGAAGCGGTGCGGATGGATGAGCGGCTCCTGGACCCTGGCGGTCCACCGGCCTGGGTGTCGCTGGTGCTGGTCCCGCGCGAGGTAGCGCCGCTGTTCGACGACCCGGCCGTGTCGCAGGCGATGCGGCGGGTGCTGGCCGGCCCACCGTTCGCGGCAGTGTCGACGCTGGTACGCGACGCCGTGCACTTCGCCGGCGCCGTCACCGTGGGGGAGGGTGACCAGCCGGGGCAGCTGGCCGACGACCCCTTTGCTCGCCTCCATCCGGCCCGGATCCTGCGGGTCGGTCCGGGCCTGTTCGGCCGGCTCCCACCGCCAGCCGGCCCGGCGATCCAGCGGTACAGCGGCAAACCGTGGCCCGCCGCCGGGTTCGACACGGGCTGAGCAGCTGACGCCGTCAGGGACGACCGAGATCCGAGCCTTGGACGACGAGATGTGCTCTTGCATGCTGATGACCTCATTTCGCGCTGAGGCTGATGGAGAGGAGAGGTGATGGCTGCCACCACGCCCGAGCAGGTCCATCGGGTGTTCGAGGACACCTTCAACGCCGGCGACATCGACGGCCTCCTGGAGTTGTACGAGGCCGACGCGGCGCTGATCGCCCAGCCGGGCAGTATCGCCCACGGCAGCGAGCAGATCCGAGCCGCCCTCCAGGGCTTCCTGGCCCTCAACGGCCGCATCACGCTCGACACCACGCTCGTCATCACCGTCGGCGAGCTCGCCTACCTGTCCAACACCTGGTCGCTCAGCGGCACCGGAGCCGACGGCAACCCGGTCGTCCTTGGCGCCACCACCGCCGAACTGGTGCGGCGCCAGGCCGACGGCACCTGGCGCTATGTGATCGACAACGCCTGGGGCGACCAGGCAGTCGCCGACTAGCCACTCCTTGTGACCCGCCGGCGGCCTGGCCGACGACATGCTCATCTGACGGCGACAGCTACCAGCTCGGCCACAGGATAAGGCCGCCCTTGGTGACCACGGCATCATTGGTCGAGATCACCCGATAGTCGCCCTGGCGACGGCCGACGCCGCCCTCGACCGCCAACCCTGGTGACGCTACGGGACTCGAGCCCTGAGCTCTTGCATGCCATGCCATCCGCACCACCTCACACAATCCAACTCCGCCTTGCCCCGCACCACGTCGGCCCTGCTTAAAGAGGCGGCGGGACGAGGCGCCGTGGTGCGACGCGAACAACGGCACGGTTAAGGTCGACGCACGGCCGTTCGATGCCGCACCCGACAACGAGCCGCACGTCGGCTGCACCTTCCAGGTCGACTTCTACGGCTACGACCAGGGCGACCTGCAGGCGCTGGTGACCTTCGAGGCGCACGCGCCGACGCTCCGGCCCGATGGCAGCCAGGTGCTGCTCACCGACACCGTGTTCATCGGCCAGGACGACAACTCCGGCGGCGGCAGCGAGGACGGTCTGGATGCCAGGCAGACTTACCGGCTGAACTTCACCGGGATTACGCCCCATCCGGTGCAGGGCTTCCACGTGAAGCTCACCATCAACGCCGAAGGCTCGCAGGGCGCGGACACCAAGCACAAGGTGTTCTGGGTGACCGGGTGCAACCCCGGCTACCCCGGGAACCCTCCGTCCGCGCAGTAGCCACCCTCTGATACACCGACCCGGCGGGAGCGGCAGCCACGCTGCTTCCGCCGCTCGCTGCCTCGGGGGTGGAGCTGAGGGGACTTGAACCCTGACCCCTTGCGTGCCATGCAGTTTCGGCTTACTCCCCCCACCCCAGGTCAGGGACGCGCGCCCAGCTCACCGGCCTCCTCGAAGTGACCGTGGTTGTCCGCTGGATACCGCTCGTGCCCGCTGCTTATGGCACGCGGGTGGC
>DATABK010000104.1:0-3793 GCA_036259695.1 Actinomycetes bacterium
GGCTGGTCCGGCGGGCGTCGGACATGGCGAACAGGTCCTGGCCCTCGACCAGCACCCGGCCGCCGTCGATGTCGTCCAGCCCGGACAGGCAGTTCAGCAGGGTGGTCTTGCCCGAGCCGCTCGGGCCCATCACCGCCACCAGCTCGCCCCGGCGGACCACCAGGTCGACGCCGGCGAGGGCCTCGACCTCGATGCCACCGGTCCGGTACACCTTGCGCACCCGCTCGGCCACGAGCAGGGGCTCGACCTGGCCGTTCTCGTTCACGTTGGCTCCTCGAGCTCGGGATGGTCTCGAGGAGCAAGCCTGGCCCGTGGCCGGGTTCGTCACCATCCGGGATGCCCCCGGAAGATCCCCCCGCCAGCCCCCGCCCGGGCTCAGGGTTTCCCCCCGACGGGCCTCAGCCGGGGCGCCGGAAGGCCAGCTCGGCCATGGGCAGGCGCAGCTCGAAACGGGCCCCCTGGGCGCCGAGGGCCGGGTCGGTCAGGAGCAGCTCGCCGCCCTGGGCGTTGGCCAGCTGGCGGGCGATGTAGAGGCCGAGGCCGACCCCGCCGGCCCGCCGGGTGGCGCCCGAGTCGAGCTGGGTGAAGCGCTCGAAGATGCGCTCGCGGTCGGCCGGCGGGACCCCGGGACCGGTGTCCTCCACGGCCAGCACGGCCAGAGAGCCGTCCCGCCGGGCCTCGACCCGGATCGGCGCCTTGTCGGGAGCGTGCTTGGCCGCGTTGTCGAGCAGGTTGCCCAGCACCTGGAGGATCGCCTCGGGGACGGCCCGGACGGGCAGGACCTCGCTGGCCTCCAGGACCAGCTGGCGGGCCGGGTAGGCGGCCCGGATGGCGGTCACGGCCTCGCGGGCCAGGGCGGCGGCGTCGACCACCGGCCGCTCGGCCGCCTCGTGGCCGCTGCGGTCCAGCCGCGCCGCCAGCAGCAGCTGCTCGATCTGGACCTTGAGCCGCTCCCCCTGGCGGGCCGCCATGTCGACCAGCTCCTGGCGCTGGGGGTCGGTGAGCTGGCCCTCGCGGGCGCTCAGGGTGGCCAGCGCCCCGAGCATCCCGGCCAGGGGGGTGCGCAGCTCGTGGGAGACGGCCGCCAGCAGGTCGTCCTTGAGCCGGTCGCTCTCCCGCAGCCGCTCGACCAGCTCGTGCTCGGCTTGGGCCAGCCGGGCGTGCTCGGCGGCCACCGTCCTGGCCTGCTCGGCCGCCCGCTCGGCGGCCAGGCGGTGCTCCTCGGCCTCCTCGGCCGTCCGGAGGGCGTCGCGCACCGCGAAGGTCGGCAGCAGCACCAGCGGGAGCAGGGCGACGCTCTGCTCGGTCACGGTCAGCAGGATCGGCGCCATGGCGAAGACCATGGTGTATGGCCAGGCCTCGGCCCGGAGGCACTCCTTGAAGTCGGCGACGAAGTCCCGCCCGTGGGCCAGGGTGGTCACCAGGCCGACCAGCACGAGGTTGCCGACGAAGAAGAGGAGGGCGGCCGCGGCGAATGCCGGGATGTCCCCGGGGCCGAAGGGACGGTCCCCGCCCAGCAGCTCGTAGACGCCGCCGGCAAGCGCCATGAGCAGGCTGTACTGACCGACGTTGAACACGAGCTTCTCGGGCGCGGCCCGGCGGAGCAGGTCGGAGACGACCACGGCCAGGACCAAGGCCAGCGTGGCCTGGGTCGTGCCCCAGCCGAGCAGGATGGCGAACGTGAACGTCTCGGCGGTCGTGACGTACTTGGTCCCACCGGCGACCTTGGAGAGGATCGGCAGCGACTCGATGACCACCATGCTGATCAGCAGCACCCAGAACTGCGGTGGCTGTTGCAGCACCGTTGCCGGTCCACTGCCGAGCACCAGCAGGACGACCAGTGCGAGCCCGACCGCCGAGACGGCGAGCACGTAGGCGAACAGCGCTGATGAGCGGTGGTACGCGACCATCGTCACCAACCAGCAAGATAGGGCAGACCGGCGAGCGGGGGGTTAGCACACCACGTCGGTCGACCCTTGTCGAGCGGCTCAGCGCCGCCGCCAGCGTTGACGCTAGGCCCACTTCGAACCGGCGCCGAGGGCGGCGGCCAGCGCGGCCAGGGACGCCAGCGACCAGGCGACACGGACCAGACGGGACTTGAGGTGCGTCATGCTCTTTCACCTCCTCCCTCATGCGGCGGGGTGGAGGAGGCGAACCTCCCATTATGTACCGCGCAGTATAGGACGAACCAGCAGATCAACCCTGCGGGTGGGCGCGGGTAGGATGCGCCTGGCGGCCGCCACCGACAGGGAGAGGAACCATGGAGCCCGACTCGACCCTCGCCAGCTATCTCCGCACCGTCTGCCCTGACGCCGACCTCAGCGCGGTCAGCGCCGAGGCGCTCGCCTTCGCGGCCGCCCTGGACGTGGTCGGCCAGGTGGCGCCCGAGATCGCCACCGCCGTGGCGGCCGAGCTGGCCGACCAGCGGGCCAACCTCAAGCTGATCGCCTCCGAGAACTTCGCCTCCCCGGCGACCCTGCTGGCCATGGGCAACTGGCTCTCCGACAAGTACGCCGAGGGCTCCCCCGGGCACCGCTTCTACGCCGGCTGCGAGAACGTCGACACCATCGAGCGCCGGGCCGTCGAGCTGGCCACGGGCCTGTTCGGCAGCGACCACGCCTACGTCCAGCCCCACAGCGGCATCGACGCCAACCTGGTCGCCTTCTGGTCGATCCTGACCAGGCGGGTCGAGGGCCCGGCGCTGGAGCGGCTCGGGGCCAAGGACCTCCAGAGCCTGTCCGACGCCGACTGGGAGTCGCTCCGGCGCGACCTCGGCAACCAGCGGCTGCTCGGCATGGCCCTTGACGCGGGCGGCCACCTCACACATGGCTTCAGGCCGAACGTGTCCGGGAAGCTGTTCGAGATCGCCCGCTACACCGTCGACCCGACCACCGGGCTGCTCGACTACGACCAGGTCCGCAAGCAGGCCGAGAGCTTCCGGCCGCTGGTCCTGCTGGCCGGCTACAGCTCGTACCCGCGCAAGATCAACTTCCGCATCTTCCGGGAGATCGCCGACGAGGTCGGGGCCGTGCTCATGGTCGACATGGCCCACTTCGCCGGCCTGGTCGCCGGCAAGGTGTTCAGCGGCGACTTCGACCCGGTGGCCCACGCCCAGGTGGTCACCACCACCACCCACAAGACGCTGCGGGGGCCACGGGGCGGGATGGTGCTGTGCGCCGAGGAGTACGCCGCCACCGTCGACCGGGGCTGCCCCCTGGTCCTGGGCGGGCCGCTCGGCCACATCATGGCCGCCAAGGCGGTCGCCCTGACCGAGGCCGCCCGGCCGGAGTTCGCCGGCTACGCCCAGCGGATCGTCGACAACGCCGCCACCCTGGCCGACGCCCTCACCCAGCAGGGCGCGACCGTGGTCACCGGCGGCACCGACAACCACCTGCTGCTGGTCGACGCCCGCCCCTACGGCCTCACCGGCCGCCAGGCCGAGACCGCCCTCCGCGAGGCCGGGATCACCCTGAACCGCAACGTGATCCCCTTCGACCCCAACGGCTCCTGGTACACCAGCGGCCTGCGCCTGGGCACCCCGGCCGTCACCACCCTGGGCATGGGCGCCGACGAGATGCGCGAGGTCGCCTCGATCGTCCACACCGTCCTGGACGCCACCCAGCCCGTCCCCGACTCCAAGGCCAAGTACGAGCTCGACCCGGGCGTCCGCGACCAGGCCAAGCGCCGCGCCGGCGACCTCCTGGACCGGTTCCCCCTGTACCCGGGGATCGCGCTCTAGCGGCGGCGCAGGGCGACCACGGCCAGCCCGGCCACCAGGACCAGGGCGGCGGCC
>DATABK010000105.1:0-9764 GCA_036259695.1 Actinomycetes bacterium
TCGCGGTTGTGGTCCCAATTGAGGAAGGCGATGTCGTGCTCGCTGAGCAGCGCGTCCAGCCGCTCACGGATGAACGCCAAGCAGTCGGGGTTGGCCAGGTCCAGGACCTGCTGGTTGCGCCAGGCCTCGGGCAGCCGGCCGGGCCGGCCGGACCCGGACAGGACCCAGTCCGGGTGGGCCCGGAACAGGTCCGAGTCGGGGTTGACCATCTCCGGCTCGACCCACAGGCCAAACTCCATGCCCAGCTTGCGGACGTGGCTGATCAGCGGGTTCAGGCCCTCGGGCCAGACGTCGACGGCCACGTACCAGTCGCCCAGGCCGGCGGTGTCGTCGCGCCGGCCGCCGAACCAGCCGTCGTCGAGGACGAACCGCTCCACCCCGAGCCGGGCCGCCACGTCGGCCAGCCTGGTCAGGCGCTCCAGCCGGTGGTCGAAGTAGACGGCCTCCCAGGTGTTGAGCACCACCGGCCGCGGTGTGCGCGGGTGCGACGGCCGCTCCCGCAGGTAGCGGTGGTAGGCGGCGCTGAGGCCGTCCAGGCCGTCGGCGCTGTAGACGGCCAGCACCGGCGGGGTCTGGTAGGTCTCGCCGGGGCCGAGGGCGACCTCGGACGGCCCCAGCAGCTCGGCCGCGCCGACCCCGGCGTGGCCGTCGGGGTTGCGCTCGGCCCAGTGGACCGAGTCCCCGCTCCAGGCCAGATGGAGCCCCCAGACCTCGCCGGAGCGGAACCCGAACCCGGGGGTGCCGACGGCCAGGACCAGGGTGGCGTCGTGGCCGGTGCGCCCGTGGCGGCCCTCGCGGACCCACGCCCCCTGGGGCAGCTGGTGGCGCTGGGGGATGCGCTCGCGGCACCACCGCCCGGTCAGGTCCAGCACCTCGACCGCCCGGGCGGGCACGGGCAGGCTGGCCGCCAGCTGCTCGACCAGGTACGGCCCGTCGCCCAGGTTGCGCAGGGTGTGGCCGACCTCGAGGACCCCCGAGGGGTGCAGGCGCAGCCGGGTCACCAGCTCCAGTGCGGCCTCGGGGTCGGTGGCCTCGACCACGGCACAGGTCCCGTCCTCGCCCAGGACGGCCGACCGGACCAGGAACCGCGGCGACCAGCCGCCGCCGTCGGGACGGGCCCCGGCCAGCCCGGGGCGGAGCCGCCAGCCGTCGGCCGGCATGGGCAGCAGCCGCCGGCGCACCGGGCGGTCCACGGCCGAGTGGGCCGCCGGGGGGACCAGCGCCTCGGCCAGGGCGCCGTCAAGCCCCTCGCCCAGGTCCGGGCCCCAGTGCAGCACCACCGGCAGCGGCTCCTCCACGCCGGCGCGGGCGTCGAGGACCAGCGACACCCCGCCGGCGCGCAGGTGGATGGTGCTCACCCCTTGGTCGAGCCCAGTGTCAGGCCGGCCACGAACTGCTTCTGGAGCAGGAAGAAGATGACCAGCACGGGGATGGCGATGATCACCGACCCGGCCGACAGCAGATTGTAGTCGGTGAAGAACTGGCCGCGGAGGTTGGTGAGGGAGCTGGTGATGGGGAACTTGTCGCCCGACTGCATGAGCACGGTGGCCCAGTAGAACTCGTTGTAGATCCAGGTCACCTGCAAGGTGGCCAGGGCGGCCAGGGCCGGCCGGCACAGCGGCAGGGTGATGCGGAAGAACTGGGTGGGGACGCCGGCCCCGTCGACGCGGGCCGCCTCGAACATCTCGTGTGGCAGGGCCTTCATGTAGTTGCTGAGCACGAAGGTGCAGAAACCGGTCTGGAAGGCGGTGTTGACCAGGATCAGCCCCCAGTAGCTGTCCAGCAGCTGCCCGGAGTCGCTCATCCACAGCGGCAGCGGGACCTCGCGGTAGAGCCGGAACAACGGGATCAGCAACGCCTGCTGGGGCAGCAGATTGGCGGCGGTGAAGACCCCCAGCAGGACCAGGTTGAACCGGAAGCTGAAGCGGGCCACCACAAAGGCCACGCACGAGGCGATGAACAGCGTGGCCAGCACGGCCGGCACGGTGATGTACAGCGAGTTGAGGAAGTGCCGGGTGAACTCGCCCTGCTCCCAGGCGTTGACGTAGTTCTGGAAGGTGAACCCTCCGAGGGAGACGTAGCCGTGCTCCGAGGTGTAGTCGTAGTCGCGGAAGGAGTTGAACACCGCCCACAGCACCGGGAACAGCCAGGCCAGGGCGGTCGCGGTCAGGAAGACGTTGAGCAGGATCCGGGCCGGCGACAGACGCCGCCGCCTGGCCTCGGCGGCCGTCCCGGTGGTGGCCCGGCGGGTGATGGTGGTGCTGGTCATCGCCGCTCCCCCCGCATCACGGTCGACAGGAAGATGGTGATGAACACCAGCGAGATGACCAGCATGATGGTGGCCAGGGCGGAGCCGAAGCCGATCCGGCTCGCCTCGCCGACGACGTTGGCGGTGACCAGCGTCGAGATCAGCTCCAGGCCGTTGGTGCCCTTGTTGATGACCCAGACGATGTCGAAGGCCCGTAGCGCCTCGATCACCGTGACCACGATGATGATGATGTTGATGGGGCGCATCACCGGGAACACGACCGAGAAGAACGTCCTGGCCGGGCTCGCCCCGTCCACGGCCGCGGCCTCCCGCAGGGAGGGGTCGACACCCTTCAGGCCGGCGAGGTACAGCAGCATGATGTAGCCGGCGTGCTTCCAGCCGGCGGCGACCAGCACCGCCCACAGGTTCACCCGGGAGTCCCCGTACCAGTCGATCTGGGTGCCGAGCACGGCGTTCAGCAGCCCCTGGTCGCGCGAGTAGATCAGCTGCCAGATGAACCCGATCAGGGCCAGCGACAGCACCACCGGCAGGAAGAACGCGGTCTGGTAGAAGCGGGTGGCCCGCAGCTCCCGGTCCAGCAGCACCGCCAGGAAGATGCCAAGGCAGGTGGGGATCACGAACAGGAACACCAGCCAGATGAGGTTGTGGGTGAGGGCCGGCTTGAACGGCGGGTAGATGGTGAAGACGTTGACGTAGTTGTCGGTCCCGATCCACTTGATGGTGTCCAGGCTGCCCACGCCGGTCCAGCTGGCGAACGACAGCACCACGGTGGCGACCGCGGGCAGCCACACCAGCCCCACCACCAGGGCGGTGGGGATGAGCACCATGAGGGCCAGGAAGAGCCGGTCGGTGCCGGACGCCTGGACGCGGTGGCGCCGCCGGCGCGTCGGCGCCTTGGCTTGGGCGACGGGGACAGTCGGCAGGTCGCTCATCTCGCCTCCCCCGGGGCTCAGGAGGTGAAGATCGACTTCTTCTGGCTCTCCAGGCTCTTGGTCAGCCCGTCGATGTCGTTGGGGTTCTTGATGAAGGTCTGGAGGCCCGGGATCATGACCGTGGAGGCGAAGTCGGGCCGGGTGTCGCGGTCCAGGAACTGGGCGATCGACTCGGCCGAGCCGATGAACTCGACCGCCTTCTTCTGCAGGTCGGTGTAGTTGCTGGTGTCGGCCTCGGTGCTGGCCCCGATGACGGTGTTGTTGGCCTTGAGGAGGACGTTCTCGGCCTCGGCGGTCCCGGTGAACTTGAGGAACTCCTTGGCCCCGGCCTCGTTCCTTGGCTCGGCGCGCATCATGACACCGTCGATCGGCGCCTCGATCGCGCCGGTGCCGACGGCCGGGTCGATCTCGGGGAAGTTGAAGAAGTCGAGGTCTTCCCGGTCCTTCTCGGGGAACTGCTCGCCCACGAACATGCCCAGCAGATACATCCCGGCCTGCTTCCTCTGCAGGGCCCGGGCCGCCTCCTGCCACTCGCGCCCCAGCGCGTCCTCCTGGTGGTAGGGCAGCAGCTCCCGCCAGGTCTCGAACACCCGCTTGACCTGGGGCGAGTCCCAGGCCTGCTTGCCGGCCATCAGGTCGATGTGGAACTGGAAGCCGTTGATGCGCATGTCCAGCTGGTCGAAGGTGCCCATGGCCGGCCAGCCGTCCTTGTCGGCGAAGGCGATCGGGATCAACCCGTCCTTCTGCATCTGCTTGGCCAGGGTGACCAGCTCGTCGAGGGTCTTGGGCTCCTCGTACCCCTTCTCCTGCCAGACCGACTTGCGGTAGAAGAGGCCCCACGGGTACGTGGTCAGGGGCACGAAGTACTGCTTGCCGTCATCGCCGGTGGAGGCGGCCTTCATGGCCTCGCTCATCCCGCTGATGCCGCCCCAGACGTCGCTGATGTCGCCGGCCAGGCCCTGGGCGGCGAAGAAGCGCATCCGGTAGCCGGCGAACCAGGTGAACACGTCGTCGGGGTTGCCCTGCAGGTAGTTGTTGATGTTCTCCTGGAAGACCTCGTGCTCGACGGTGTTGGTCTTCACCGTCAGGCCCGACTTCTGCTGGAAGGCCGCGGTCATCTCGGCGTAGGCCTTCTTGGGCACCTCGTCGGACTGGTTGGAGCCGAAGGTGACCTCCTTGGAGGCGGTGCCGCCGCCACCGTCGCCCCCGCCGCCGCAGGCGGCCAGGATGCTGGACAGGGACACGGCCGCGCCCGCGCCCAGGGTCCCCTTGAGGAAGCCGCGCCGGCTGAGGCCGGCCGCCGCCACCGACGGGGGGAGAAGACGGGCCAGGTATTCGGACTCCGACCGGGGACGGGACATGGTCGCCTCCCTTAGCATGGCGCTCGGGCGCCGTGGACGTGGACCGGTGGGCACGTGCGGTGGTTCGGGCTAGCCGGCGAGCTCGACCCGGCAGCCGGCGGCGGCGATCTCAGCCACCACCCCGGGGGCGGCGGTGGCGTCGGTGACCAGCAGGTTCACCTCCTCGATGTCGCACACCTTGGCCAGTTCGACCTGGCCGACCTTGGAGCCGTCGGCCACGATCACGCGGCGCCGGGCGGCGAGCAGCATGGCCCGCTTGACCTCGGCCTCGGGCAGGTTGACGTTGGTGATGCCGACCTCGGGGTCGACGCCGTTGCAGCCGACGAAGGCCACCGAGGCCCGTAGGCGCTCCAGCAGGGTCGTGCCCAGCGGGTTGACCAGCGAGTGCTGGAGGGGGCGGAGGGTGCCGCCGGTGACCACCACGCTGACCCGCGGGGTGGCCCGTTCCAGCTCGAGGGCGATGTTGAGCCCGTTGGTGACCACGGTGACGTCGCGCAGGTCGGTCCGGAGCACCAGCGCCCGGGCGATGGCGGTGGTGGTCGTGCCGACGTCCAGGATCACGGTGTCGCCGGCGCCGATCATGGCCGCGGCGTGCATCCCGATGCTGGACTTCTGGAGGGGGGCGTGCCACTGCGACGACTCAAAGGGCCGCTCCCCCAGCAGCACCGCCGGGGGCACGGCGCCGCCGCGGACCCGGCGCACCCGGGCCCTGGCCTCCAGCGCCGTCAGGTCGGCCCGGACCGTGACCGCCGACACCCCGAACCGGCCGGCCAGGTCGGTGACCCGGGCGAAGCCCTCGTCCCAGATGATCCCGGCCATGCGGGCCTGGCGGACCTCCGCGAGCGGGTTGAGCTCGGAGATGCCGGCGTCGCCTGACCGTTCGCCCATCTCTCCCCTCCTATGGGCACATTGGGAACGGTTACGCGAGACGTGTCAAGCCTTCGGTCTCCGCACTGTTCCGCAAGCATCCGAAACCCGGCCCACGGGGCCGGGCGGCCCTCAGGCCGGGCCCCGGGGGGATGTTCTGGTTGCGCCGGAACAGCCGACCCCGGCCATGATGGGCCGGGGTCGGTGGGCGAAGGCCGTCGCCTCGACCGGGACCCGGCCCATAGCCCGCCGAGGACCCGCAGCTGGGCCACGGCCATGGGGGCGGCCGAGGCCTCGGCGCGCGGTCTGTCCTCAGTTGCTCCCTACTCGTCCGACCGGGGCTTGGTCTGGGCGGCGTGCATGGCCGCACTGGCCTTCTCGGGCAGGAGCTTGCCCCCCGCCGCCTGGGCCTTGTTCTTGGCGCTGCCGGCGATCACGTGGTCCTTGCCGGCCATCAGGGCCTCGAAGCCGTCCTTGGCGACCTCGGCCGGGTCGTCCTTCTTGGCCTGGCCGACCATGGTGTCCTCCATGTCAGCCCGCTCGAAGAACTCGGTGTCGGTCGGCCCCGGCTGGAGCGCGGTCACGGTCACGCCGGTGTCCTTGAGCTCGTAGCGGATGGCCTGGGCGAACGACTGGAGGAAGGCCTTGGAGGCGGCGTAGGTGGCGTAGTAGGGCCCGGGCATGGTCGCGGCCACCGACGAGGTGATCAGCACCCGCCCCTGGCCCCGGTCGACCATGCCGGGCAGGATCCGCTTGGCCAGGTGCACGACCGCGGTGATGTTGACGGCGATCAGCCGCAGGTCGTCCTCAAGGGGGATGTCCTTGGCGAACTCGCCGTTGACCCCGACCCCGGCGTTGAGCGCGGCGGCGTCCAGCGGCCGCCCGCCGGCGGCCACGGCCGCCCACAGCCGCTCCACCCCCTCAGAGGTCGCCAGGTCGGCCTTGACCGCCCGCACCTCGGCCCCGCTCCCGGCCAGGCTGGCCTCGGCGGACGCCAGCTCGTCGTCCTCGGCGTTGATGATCACGTCGTACCCGTTGTCCACGAACAACCGGGCCAGCTCCAGCCCGATCCCGCTCGACGCCCCTGTCACCAGAGCCAGCTTCTCCATCCGGGCACCACTCCCCTGCTCGCCGCTCATCACCAAGGCGCCTACCACGCCCCCGGCCCCGGGTAACCGGGCGATCCTGGGCCCGGCAGGAACGCCAGCAGCTCGGCAGCCAGCTCCTCGGGGGCGTCCTCGGCCATGTGGTGGCCGGAGGGGAACGGGTGGCCGCGCAGGTCGGGCGCCCACGGGCGCCAGACGGCGAGGACGTCGCCGTAGAGGTCCTCCAGGTCGTCCTCGGTGGCCCACAGGACCAGGGTCGGGCAGGCGATCCGGCGGCCGGCCCGGCGGTCCTGGTCGTCGTGGCGGCGGTCGGGGCCGAGCCCGGCCCGGTAGTCCTCCATCATGGCCAGGACGGTGGCCGGGTCGCCGATGGCCCGCCGGTAGTCGGCGTAGGCCTCCTCCCCCATCCGCTCGGGGTCGCCCCCGTACCAGGCGTCGGGGTCGGCGCTGATCACGCGCTCGGCCCGCTTGGCCGTCTGGCCGTAGAAGAACCAGTGCCACCAGCTGGCCGCGAAGCGGGCGTCGCAGCGGGCCAGGGCCTCCCCGATGGGCACGGCGTCCAGCACGGCGAGCGCGGTCACGGCCGCCGGGTGGTCCAGGGCCGTCCGCAGGGCCACATACGCCCCGCGGTCGTGGCCGGCCACGGCGAACCGCTCGTGGCCCAGGGCCCGCATCAGGGCCAGGCAGTCGGCGGCCATGGCCCGCTTGGCGTACGGCGCGTGGTCGGCGGTGGTGGCCGGCTTGGAGGACTCGCCGTAGCCGCGCAGGTCGGGGCAGACCACGGTGTGGGACCGGGCCAGCAGCGGCGCCACCCGATGCCAGGTGGCGTGGGTCCGCGGGTGCCCGTGCAGCAGCAGCACCGGCGGCCCCGACCCGCCGTGGCGGACCCGCAGCACCGCCTCCCCGACGTCGACCCGTTCCAGCGTGAACCCGTCGAACATCCGCGCGTCTCCTCCGATCACTCGTGACGGCCGGCCGGGAGCATGGCCAGCAGGGCCCGGGCGGCCGGGCTGGCCGGGGGGTCGCCGACGGTGGCCACGGCGACCTCGAAGGTTGGCACGGGCGGGCGCAGCCGCAGATAGCGCACCTGGGCCGGGTGGCGGGTCACGACCTCGGGGACCAGGGCCACCCCGAGGCCGTGGGCGACCAGCTCGAGCAGGGTGGGCACGTCGTTGACCTCCAGGGCGGTGTGGCGGTCGAGGCCGGCCGCGGCCAGCTGCTGGTCGACGAGCATGCGCAGCCCCCAGTCGGGCTGGAAGTCGATGAACGGCTCGGCGGCCAGCTCGGCCAGCTCGACCTGGTCGCGGCCGGCCAGGGGGTGCTCGGGAGCGCAGGCGGCCAGCAGCGGGTCGCCGGCCAGCCGGCGGACGACCAGCCCGGCCGGCGGGCGGCCGACCGGCGCGACCAGGGCCAGGTCGAGGGCGCCGGCGGCGACCTCGCCGAGCAGGGTGCCGGTGCCGGCCTGGCGCAGCCGTAGCTCGACCCCGGGGTGCTGGGCGTGGAAGCGCCCCAGGATGGCCAGCAGGTCGACCGCCGGGGGCAGGATCTGCATGGTCCCCACGGCCAGGCTGCCCCGGACCAGCCCCTGCACGGCCGCCACGGCGTCGGCGGCGGCGGTGGCCGCGGCCAGGGTGCGGCGGGCCTCCGGGAGCAGGGCCAGCCCGGCCTGGGTGAGCTCGACCCGGCGGGTGCTGCGGACGAACAAGGGCGCCCCCAGCTCCCGCTCCAGGGCCCGGATCGAGGCCGACAGCCCGGACTGGACGATGTGGAGCCGCTCGGCGGCCCGGGTGAAGTGGCGCTCCTCGGCCGCGGCCACGAAGTGCTCCAGCTGCCGCAGCTCCACGATCCATCTCCCCCGCCGCTGCATGCCGCCTCCGGCTTCGCTCGGGCAGATGGTAGCCCCCGGTAGCGCCAGACTAGGCCTAGGAGGATCCGGGCATGCCGATCATGGTCGAGCTTCGGGCAGGGGCGCGTCCAGGAACGGCAGCACCGCTCCGAGGACGAGCTCGGTCCTGGCCAGCCCGAAGAAGTGGGTGGTTCCCGGGAACACCGCCAGCTGCGAGGCCGGGACCCCGACGAAGTCGCCGTTGACGTCGCCCCCACGCAGCTGCAGGAACCGGACCATGTGGTCGAGCCGAACGGCGTCGCAGTCGCCAACGGTGAGCAACGTCGGCGCGGCGATCCCCTGGACGTCGGCGTCGGACCAGCCGGTGAACCCGGCGTCGAACTGCCCGAGCTTGTCCAGGAGCTCCTGCAGCTTGTCGGGGTTCGGCGACTTGGCCAGGTAGTCCTGGGCCATCGGCGTCCCGGCGATGGCGTCCACCGTCAGGGCCTCCACCGCCTCGCTGTTCTCCGGACGGTCGCCGTCGGGGTGGAACGACACCGACGACACGACCAGCTTGCGGACCAGCTGCGGATGCTTGATGGCCAGATGCAGGGCGACGGCGCCACCCACGCTGAACCCGAAGACGTCGGCCTGCGCAACGTCCAGGTGCCGGAGCAGGCCGACCACATCGGAGGCCAGGTCGGCACTGGTGAGCGGCCGGTCGATGTCACCGGTCCGTCCGTGCCCCTGGAGGTCGGCGGCGATGACCCGGCGAGTCGCCGCCAGGCCCGGGATCAGCCGGCCGAACTGCAGGTCGATGTTGAACAGCCCGCCATGCAGCAGCAGCAGCGGGATGCCGCCGGCACCGTGGAGCTCGTAGTACATCTGGAGACCGTTCACCGGGGCATAGCCGGTCTGCGGTGCGGTCTCGGTGGCAGGCACGACCCAAGTCTTCACCTCGCCCCGACACCGGTCAAGGGTGCTCGCGTTGGCTCTGTCGGCCCCGGGTGGGACGGCGCGCTCCTGGAGCTGGGCGGTCCTGCCCTCCCTCAACCTGACACCCAGCCCGTTAGGCTGGTGGCCGCATGCGCGTCTTCCTGGTCGACGGCACCTACGAGCTGTTCCGCCACTACTACGGCGTGCCTCCGCACCGGACGGCCTCCGGGGCCGAGGTGGGGGCGACCCGGGGTGTGCTGTGGTCGATGCTGCGGCTGCTGGAGCAGGGCGTCACCCACCTCGGGGTGGCCACCGACCACGTCATCGAGTCGTTCCGCAACGGGCTGTGGGCCGGGTACAAGTCGTCGGCCGGGCTCGACCCTCGGCTCCTCGGCCAGTTCGGGCTGGTCGAGGTGGCCCTGGAGGCGACGGGGGTGGTGGTCTGGCCGATGGTCGAGCTGGAGGCCG
>DATABK010000106.1:0-7105 GCA_036259695.1 Actinomycetes bacterium
CCGCCTCGGCGGCGGGGCCAAGGCGCTGGTCCACTTGGCCGGCCGGGCCATGCTGGCCCACGCCGTCGGGGCGATGGAGGCCAACCAGTGCACCACCGCGGTGGTGGTGGTCAGCCACCCCGACGCCATGGAGGCCACCGCCAAGCTGCTCGCCGACGAGGGCCTGGCCAAGGTGACGGCGCTGGTCGCCGGCGGGCCGACCCGCCAGGCGAGCGTGGCCGCCGGCCTCCGGGCGCTGCCGCCCGAGCCCGGGTACGTGGTCGTCCACGACGCCGCCCGCCCCCTGGTCGCCCCCGGCGCGGTCGACCGCATGCTGGAGCTGCTCCTGGAGGCGGGCATGGCCGGCGTGGTCCCCGGGGTGCCGGTGATCGACACCATCCGCCGGGTCGACGCCGCCCAGCGCTCCACCGGCATTGTCGACCGGGACCAGCTGCGGTCCATGCAGACGCCGCAGCTGTTCGTCCGCGAGGTCCTGGAGAAGGCCTACCGGCTGGCCCGCCGCGACCGGGTCGAGGCCACCGACGAGGCCGCCCTGGTCGAGCTGGCCGGCCACTCGGTCCAGGTCGTCCCCGGCGATCCCGAGAACCTGAAGGTGACGACCCCGCTGGACCTGGCCATCGCCGAGACCCTCCTGGCCCGGCGCCGGGGAACCGTGTGACCCTGCCGCCAGTGCGGGTCGGGCAGGGGGTGGACGCACACCCCCTGGTCGCCGGGCGGCCGCTGGTCCTCGGCGGGGTGACGGTCCCGTTCGAGCTCGGCCTGGACGGCCACTCCGATGCCGACGTGGTCGCCCACGCCGCCTGCGACGCCGTGCTCGGCGCGGCCGGCCTGCCCGACCTAGGCCAGCACTTCCCCTCGGCCGACCCCCGGTGGGCGGGCGTCTCCAGCATGGAGCTGTGCTCCCGGGTGGCCGAGCTGGTCGCGGGCAGCGGCTGGGCCCCGGTCAACCTGGACGTGGCCGTGCTCTGCGACCGGCCCCGGCTCGGCCACCTCACGGCCACGATGGCCGCCAACCTGGCCGCCGCCCTCGGCCTGGAGCCGTCCCAGGTCCGGGTCACGGCCAAGGCGACCGACGGCCTCGGCTTCTGTGGCCGGGGGGAGGGGATCGCCGCCAGCGCGGTCTGCCTGGCCGCTGAGCAGGTGGTTCGCGAGTAGGATACGAGTTCGTCCTGCCCGATCCCGACGCCGGAGCCGAACCGACCGTGGCCCTGCAGCTCCACAACACCCTCACCCGTCGCAAGGAGCCGTTCGTGCCCCGCGACCAGGGGCGGGTCGGGATCTACCTCTGCGGCCCGACCGTCTACGCCGAACCCCACATCGGCAACCTCCGGCCGGTGGTCGTGTTCGACGTCCTCCGCCGCCACCTGGCCGCCTCCGGGTACGAGGTCGTCTACGTCCGCAACTACACCGACGTCGACGACAAGATCATCAACGCCGCCGGGCACGACCCGCTGCGCGCCTTCGCGGTGGCCGAGCACTGGACCAGGGTCTACGACCAGATCACCGACGCCCTCGGCGTGCAGCCGCCGGACATCGCCCCCCGGGCCAGCGGCCACATCCCCGAGATGCTGTCCCTGATCGCCCGCCTGGTCGACACCGGCCTCGCCTACCAGGTCGGCGGGGACGTCTACTTCGCCGTCGGCAAGTGGCCCGAGTACGGCCGGCTGTCCGGCCGCGACCCGGCCGAGCTCCAGGCCGGCGCCCGGGTCGAGGTCAACCTGGACAAGCGCGACCCGCTCGACTTCGCCCTGTGGAAGGGGGCCAAGCCGGGCGAGCCGACCTGGGACTCCCCGTGGGGCCCGGGCCGGCCCGGCTGGCACATCGAGTGCTCGGCCATGGCCGGCAAGTACCTGGGCCAGGCCTTCGACATCCACGGCGGTGGGGAGGACCTCATCTTCCCCCACCACGAGAACGAGATCGCCCAGTCCGAGGGGGCCACCGGCCAGCCGTTCGCCCGCTACTGGCTCCACAACGCCTTCCTCGAGCTCAAGGGCGTGAAGATGGCCAAGTCGGTCGGCAACGTGGTCAGCCCCCGCGAGCTGCTGACCCGCCACCGCGGGGTCGTCCTCCGCTACGCCCTCCTCGGCGCCCACTACCGCAGCCCTCTGGAGTTCTCCGAGGACGCCCTGGCCGACGCCGCCGCCAGCTACGACCGCCTGGCCACCTTCGCCACCAACGCCGCCCGAGCCCTCGGGGACCCGGGCGGGTCGGAGGCCGCGGCGGGGGCCGAGGCCCCGGGGGCTCCGGGGCCGTCCGGGTGGGCCGACCGGTTCCAGGCCGCGCTCGACGACGACCTCAACGTCCCGGCCGCCCTGGCCGTGCTGTTCGACCTGGTCGCCGAGGCCAACCCTCTGATCGCCAAGCTGGAGCACGGCGACACCGCCGTGGCCGGCGACCTGCGGGAGCGGTTCGCCACCTTCCTCGCCCTGACCGGCCGCCTCGGCTTCACCCCCCTCGACGACCTCCCCGACCGGGCGGCCTTCCGCCCCATCCTGGAGCTCCTCCTCGACCTCCGCGAACAGGCCCGCGCCGCCCGCGACTTCGCCGTCGCCGACGCCATCCGCGACCGCCTCGCCCAGGCCGGCATCCGGGTCGAAGACCGCCCCGGCGGCCCCCGATGGCACCTCATCCCCTAGGCAGCGGCCGCCCGGAGGGTCGCCCCCGCCCTGGGTCGGGGCCGGAGGGCCGATCCGTGGGCCGAGGACCCCGGCGCGACGGCGGCGACCGCCGGGACCGCGACCAGCCACCCCGCCGGGGCGCCCGGGGCGGCCGGGCCCGCGACGCCGAACCTCGCCGCGACCGCGACGGCGGGGGAGAGGTCCGCCGCCCTCAGGCCCCCTCCGAGAAGCGCCGGGCCAGCTCCGGCGCCCGCCAGGCAAAGCAGTCCCGCCGCCGCGCCCAGCTCGATGCGGCCCGGGAGGCGGTCCGCCCCGGCCAGGGCCGCACCCTCATCGAGGGCCGCCGCCCCGTGGTCGAGGCCCTGCGCGCCGGCCGCCCCATGGACAGGATCCTGCTCGCCTCCGGCGCCGGTCGAGCCGCCCTCGGTGACCTCCTCGACCTGGCCCAGCGCCGCGGCGTCGAGGTCCAGACCGTCCCCCGCTCCCTGCTCGACGCCGAGGCCCGCAGCGGCGCCCACCAGGGCGTGCTCGCCGTCGTGGCCCCCATCCAGCCCATCGACCTGACCGAGCTCCTGGCCATCCCCCTCGGCGGCCCCGAGCCTCCCTTCTTCCTCGCCCTCGACGGCATCGAAGACCCCCACAACCTCGGCGCCCTCGCCCGCAGCGCCGAAGCCGCCGGCTGCCACGGCCTCATCCTCCCCCGCCACCGCAGCGCCCCGCTCTCCGCCGTCGCCATCAAGTCCTCCGCCGGAGCCCTCGAACACCTCCCCGTCGCCGAGGTCCCCAACCTCGCCCGAGCCGTCGAACAGCTCCAAGCCTCCGGCATCTGGACCATCGGCCTCGACGGCACCGCCGACAGCAGCCTCTTCACCCTCGACCTGGCCGACGAGCCTGTCTGCATCGTCGTCGGCAGCGAAGGCACCGGCCTCCACCGCCTCGTCCGAGATTCCTGCGACGCCCTCGTCCGCATCCCCATGTCCGGCCAGATCGAGAGCCTCAACGCCTCCGTCGCCGGAGCCCTGGCCCTGTTCGAAGTCCACCGCCGCCGCCACCCACCCCGCTGATCACGTACCCTTCTCTGCACACCCGCTGGCGTGGCGCAATCGGCAGCGCAGCTGTCTTGTAAACAGCAGGTTGGGGGTTCGAGTCCCCCCGCCAGCTCCCAACACGGCAGGGCCCGGTCGGTGCTGAAGCTGGCCCCGATCCTGTGCGGCGCCTGCGCCCAACCCTTCGAGCCCGGGGACGACGGGGCCGGTTGACGCGTACGAGGCTGTTGCGGAACACCCTCCGTTTGAAGGTGTGAGGTGGCCGTAACGGTCTCGGGACGGTCGGCGCGGAGCATGACGGCGACGACTCAAGAGGCAGAGTGGCGGCGTCAGAGCAAACGGGAGGCGCCACAGGTGGACGGCGACAGGCGGCCAGGACGCCACGACGCCGGCGAGGCGACCCCCCAAACGGCCCTGCGCGTGGCCAAACCGACCCGTGTCCGCCTCGCCTGGGCGCTTGGAGCGCTCGCGGTCATCGTCGTGGTGGCGACGCTGTTGCTGATCCTCCAGGCGCGCGGGGCGCAACTGCCGCCCGGCTTCCGAACGGCCGGGATCGTCGAGACGCTGCAGTTCCTGGGTCCGGCGATCGTCGGTGCCGTGCTGGCGGCACGCCGGCCGGCCAACCCGATCGGGTGGCTGCTGCTCGGGCTCGGGCTGTGCTTTGCCCTGTATCCGCTGGTGGTCATGTACGTCACCACGGCACTGGTTGTGGTCCCGGGTGGGCTACCTGGTGTCCGGTGGGTCGCCTGGGTCGGCAACTGGATCTGGGTGCCGGCCCACGGCTGCATCGCGCTCTTGTTCCTGCTGTTTCCCAACGGCCGGCTGCTGTCCCCACGCTGGCGGCCTGTCGCCTGGAGCGCCCTCGGCGCGGCCGCCGTGCTAGCGATCGCCGCAGCGTGCTACCCCGGTCCGCTCGAAGTGGGCCGATTGACCCCGGACACCGAGGTCCTCCCAGGGTTCGACAATCCTCTCGGGGTTGCCGCCTTCGGCCCGAGCCTTCCGGTCATGCTCGTGGTGATCCAGGCAGTGGCGGTCCTTGGCATCGTCTCGCTGGCGTTGCGCTTTCGGCGGTCACGGGGTGAGGAGCGCCAGCAGCTGAAGTGGGTCGCCTACGCCGGGTTGTTCTACGGGCTCCAGACGGTGGTTCTGGTCGTTGGAAACGCCTCTGGGCTGCTGTCCCAGGAGGGAATGCCCTGGCTGGACGTGCTCGACTATGCGACCGCGTTTGGACTGCTGCTGGCCATCGCGGTCGCGGTGCTGAAGTACCGGCTGTACGACATCGACCGGATCATCAACCGCACCTTGGTCTACGGGCTGCTCACCGCGACCCTCGGGTTGTGCTATGTGGCCGGATCGCTGCTGTTCGTGCTGGTGGCCGGCGCCAGTGCGGACCCGCCGAGCTGGCTGGTCGCTGCCACGACCCTGGCCGCGGCAGCGGTGTTCCGACCGGCCCGCCGCCGCATCCAGGCCACCGTGGACCGGCGCTTCAACCGGCGTCGCTACCACGCGGCCAGGACGATCGAGGCCTTCAGCGCCCGCCTCCGCGACGAAGTGGACCTGGACACCCTCTCGGCCGAGCTGCTTGCTGTGGTCGACCGGACCATGGAACCCACCAGGGCGTCGTTGTGGCTGCGACCACCCATGGAGCGCTCGGGGCACGCCATTGACGCGTACGCGTCAATTAGGTAGAGCGCGAGGTTCCTCCCTGGCCGGTCGATGGCGAGCGGCAGGCTACGACCACTGCCGCTAGAGCGACGCGGCAGCGCCCTCGCCCTGCGGGTGCCGCTGCGCGGAGGGCGGAACGCCAACCCATGTCCTGGGGACCACCCGGCCCGGGGAGGGGGTGCCCGGGGAGGGGTCACCCCTCCCCCGGCTTACTGGCCATCCTGCTTGCCGGGCCATGGTGGTGCCGCTGGAGCGCCTTGACCGGGGCCATGGCGCCACGCCGGCCGGTGCCTGGGCCGGCACCGACCAGCCGGCCGTCACGAGTCCAAGCCAGGTCGGTCGCCTTGGCAGCGACATCGGCGGCGGGCAGGTCGGGCAGGTGCTGCCGGCGGCGACTGGCGGTGTGCAGCAGCCACAGGTCATAGCCTTCCTCGCCCGGAGCGGCCAGGCCGTGGAACCCGACGGCGATGTCGCGGCCGTTGGGGTGGACGGCGGCGATGTGGGTGCCGCCGCGCAGCCGGCTCGGCCACCCCAGCCGCCAGCTGCGGTGGCTGGCCAGGTTGGTCAGGGTGAGCGGGGCCTGAGGTTCGGCACTGGTCAGCAGCAGCTGGCCGGTGGCGGCGAGCAGCGTGGTCGTGCATGAGACCGGCCGGGGCGGCCGCCGTAGCCGGCCGTCCAGCCCGACCTCGCGCAGCGTGCAGGCGGTGGCGGTCCGCTGGCCGAGCAGCCAGAACTCCTGGCCGTCGCGGGCCGCCGCCACCTCCTGGGCCCTGCCCAGCTGGACCGCGGCGGTGTGGCCCCGCCAGATCCCGTACACCCCGGCCGCCGGAGGCCGGCAGATGTTGCAGACCTGCTCGGAGACGATCACGGCATGCCCGCCGACCGGCAGCACCGACACCAGCCGCTCGCCGTCTCCCGGCAGCCCGGTCACGGGCTGCACGCGCTGGCGGTCCAGGTCGACGACCAACGGTGCCGGCTCGCTGGCTACCAGCAGCCGCAGCCGGCTCGGCCCGAACAGGGGCAGGCCAGCAAGCGGTCGCGACTGGCGTGGGTCCGCGGTGGTCGACGCGCCAAGGGTGTGGGTCGGGGAGTGGGTTGCTCATGACCCTGGAAGCTGCCGACAACGAGTGCGACCAGCGTGGCCAGGACCACGGCGCCGACCCCGGCCAGCGACCGGGCAGACCTCACGGCCGGCCTCCGCGCCGGCCACTGCCTCAGATGGCCACGCCGCTCATGTCACTGCTACGCCACCCGCCACCATCTGGTTGGTTCCCCGTGCCAGGCTCCCGGTTCTGGCAGCTGGACGCCCGTACCTGACCCCACGCGACAGGCCAGCTTGAGGTTGCCGCCACGTGTGCTCGCGGCAGCTGCATGCGCCACCGGCAGGCGCTGCGCTCACGTGGTTGGTCGCGCGTGCGAATAGCGTTGCCCTCAATCTGGCCCGGGCTAGGGCAGGATCTCGACGTACCCGTCCCTTCCATGCACGCGGATCCGCTGCCCATCCCGGATCATCCGGGTGGCATGCTCCACCCCCACGACGGCCGGCAAGCCGTACTCCCGTGCGATCACCGCGCCGTGGGTCATCAGGCCCCCCACCTCCGTCACCAGGCCCTTGATCGCGACGAACAGGGGCGACCAGCTGGGGTCCGTGTAGGCGGTGACCAGGATGTCGCCCGCTTCGAGATCGGCCTCCGCCATGTCCAGGATGACGCGGGCCCGCCCCTCGATGGTCCCGGCGGAAACCGGTAAGCCGACCAGGGCGCCGGCCGGCAAATC
>DATABK010000107.1:0-5722 GCA_036259695.1 Actinomycetes bacterium
GCTAAGGGCCGCGGACGGCGGTGCCCAGCCCTTTAGCACTCGCCTACCTTGCCTGCTACGCTGCGGCACATGGATCGTCTTGGGCAGGGAGGGGCGGCCATGGACCTCGATGAGCGAAAAGCGCGGCTGTTGCGCGCGGTCGTGCACGAGTTCATCTATACCGAGAAGCCGGTCGGGTCCAAGAGCCTGACCGAGCGCTACTCGCTCGGGGTCTCGCCGGCCACCATCCGGAACGAGCTGGCCGTGCTCGAGGAGCAGGGCTACCTCTCCCATCCCCACACCAGTGCCGGGCGTATCCCCACCGACCGGGGGTACCGGTTCTACGTCGACGCCCTCTCGGGGGTCGGGGAGCTGGCCAGGGCCCAGGAGGAGACCATCGCCCGGTTCTTCGAGGGGGCGGCCGACCTGGAGGAGACCCTCCAGCGGACCTCGCTGCTGCTGTCCAGCCTGACCCACTACACGGCCATGGTCGCCCCGCCGGCGCTGGACCGGTCGCGGCTGCGGCACATCGAGGTGGTCGGCCTCGGGCGGCACGTGATCATGCTGGTGCTGATCGTCGACTCCGGGCGGGTCGAGAAGCGGCTGGTCGAGACGGCCGAGGAGATCTCCGACGAGGACCTGGAGGCGCTGCGCCGCCAGCTCAACGAGCGACTGGCCAACGAGCGGCTGTCCCGGGCCGAGCTGATCCTGGACGCCATGAGCACCGAGGTCCCGCCCGGGCGGCGGGCCCTGTTCCAGACCCTGGCCGCGGCCATCGGCCAGTTCGTCGGCGACCAGACCAGCGAGCGGGTCTGGCTGGGCGGGCAGGCCAACATCGCCGGGCCGGGGGCCTTCGACGGCATCGAGACCGTCCGGCGGGTCTACGAGGCCCTGGAGCAGCAGGTGCTGGTCCTGCGCATGCTCCAGGCGACCCTGGGCCGGGACGAGTCGGTGTCGGTGGTGATCGGCTCGGAGAACACGGTCGAGGGGATGGAGGCGTGCTCGCTGGTCACCTCCGCCTACCTGGCCGGCGACGCCAGCGGCTCCATCGGCGTCCTCGGCCCGACCCGGATGGACTACCTGCGGGCCATGGCCGCCGTCCAGGCGGTGGCCCGCTATCTCGGTGACGCCTTCGAGGGGAACGGATAACTGGTGAGCGACTACTACCAGCTGCTGGAGGTCGACCGGGGCGCCGGGCCCGAGGACATCAAGCGCGCCTACCGGCGCCTGGCCCGCCAGTACCACCCCGACGTCAACGGCAACGACCCGGCGTCGGCCGAGCGCTTCAAGGAGATCAACAAGGCCTACAGCGTCCTGTCCGACCCGGACAAGCGCCACCGCTACGACACCTACGGCGAGGCCGGGGTCGAGGGCTTCGCCGGCCCGGGCGGCGACCCGTTCTCGACCTTCGGGGCCTCCTTCGACGACCTGCTCGGCCAGTTCTTCGGCGGCGGCGGCGACCCGTTCGGCGCCGGGCGCTCCCGGACCCGCTCGCGGGCCCGGCGGGGCGAGACCATCGGCATGCGCCTGCGCCTGCCGTTCACCGAGGCCATCTTCGGCACCTCCAAGGACGTCCGGGTCCGGGCCGCGGCCACCTGCTCGCGGTGCGCCGGCTCGGGGGCCAAGCCGGGCACCGAGCCGACCGTCTGCTCGCGCTGCAACGGCTCCGGCCAGCAGCGCACCGTCCGCCAGTCGCTGCTCGGCCAGCTGGTCACGGCGACCACCTGCCCGGTCTGCTCGGGCACGGGCCAGGAGATCCGCTCGCCCTGCCCGGAGTGCCAGGGTCAGGGGCTGACCATGGAGGACACCACCCTCACCATCGACATCCCGCCCGGCCTGGAGGACGGCAGCCAGATCCGCTACCAGGGCCGCGGCCACGCCGGCCAGTACGGCGGCCCCCCCGGCGACCTGATCGTCGAGCTGGCGGTCGACGCCCACCCGGTCTTCGACCGGCGCGGCGACGACCTGGTCTGCAGCGTCGAGGTGCCGATGACGGTGGCCGCCCTCGGCGGCAGCGTCCCCCTGGAGACCCTGGACGGCAAGGAGACGGTCGAGGTCGAGCCGGGGACCCAGTCGGGTGAGGTCAAGCGCTTCCGCAAGCGCGGCGTGCCCCACCCCGACGGCCGCGGCCGCGGCGACCTGCTGGTCCAGATCGCCGTCGTCACCCCGACCCACCTCGGCGAGCAGCAGCGGGCCCTGATCCGCCAGCTCGCCCAGCTCCGCGGCGAGGAGGTCGAGCCGCAGGGCGGCGGGCTGTTCGCCCGGCTCAAGGGCAGCGGCCGCTGACCGCCGCGGCCGAGCAGGGCGGGCTGGCCTACCGCAGCCCTACCGGCCGCTGGGTCCTGCTGGCCACGGTGCTCGGGTCGGGCATCGCCTTCCTGGACACCACCGTCGTCAACGTGGCCCTGCCGACCATCGGCGAGGACCTGGGCGCCGGCATCGCCAGCCTCCAGTGGGTGGTCAACGCCTACACCCTCACCCTCTCTGGGTTCCTGCTGCTCGGCGGGTCGCTCGGCGACCACTACGGCCGGCGGCGGGTGTTCGTGGTCGGGGTCATCTGGTTCGCGGTCGCCTCCCTGCTGTGCGGCCTCGCCCCGACCGACGAGGCCCTGATCGCGGCCCGCGCCCTCCAGGGCGTCGGCGGCGCCCTGCTCACACCGGGCAGCCTGGCCATCATCGAGGCCAGCTTCCGGCGCGAGGACCGCGGCCCGGCCATCGGCGCCTGGTCCGGGCTGGGCGGGGTCACGGCCGCTCTCGGCCCGTTCCTGGGCGGCTGGCTGGTCCAGGCCGTCTCCTGGCGGCTCATCTTCCTGATCAACCTGCCCCTGGCCGTGCTGGTCGTCTGGGTGTCGCTGCGCCACGTGCCCGAGACCCGCGACCCCGGGGCCACCGGCCGGCTCGACTGGGGCGGGGCCGGGCTGGCCGCGGCCGGCCTGGCCGGAGTCGTCTACGCCCTCACCGACGGGCCGGCCCAGGGCTGGACGTCGCCCCCGATCCTGGCCACCGGCCTGGGCGGGGTGGCCGCCCTGGCCGCGTTCGTCCTCTGGGAGCGGCGCACCCGGAACCCCATGCTGCCCCTCGACATCTTCGGCTCCCGCCAGTTCACCGCGGCCAACCTGGTCACCTTCGTGGTCTACGGGGCGCTCGGCGGGTCGCTGTTCCTCCTGCCCATCCAGCTCCAGCGGGTGGTCGGCTACTCGCCGCTCGCCTCCGGGGTCGCGCTGGTCCCGATCACCGTGGTCCTGCTGCTGCTGTCGGCCAGGGCAGGCCGCCTGGCCTCCCGGATCGGGCCGCGGCTGCCCATGACCGCCGGGCCGCTGCTCGTGGCGGCCGGGTTCGTGCTGTTCACCCGCATCGGGCCCGGGGCCGGCTACCTGGCCGACATCCTCCCCGCCTCGCTGGTCTACGGGCTCGGGCTGGTCCTCACGGTGGCCCCCCTCACCTCGACCGTGCTCGCCGCCGCCCCGGCCGCCCACGCCGGGATCGCCTCGGCGGTCAACAACGACGTCGCCCGCACGGCCGGACTGCTGGCCGTGGCCGTCCTCCCGGTGGCGGCTGGCATCTCGGGCGCCGACGCCCTGGAGCCGGCCGTCTTCAACGGCGGGTTCCAGGTGGCCATGGCCATCGCCGCCGTCCTCTGCGCGGCCGGGGGCGTGCTGTCCTGGCTCACCATCCGCAACCCCGAGCCCGAGCCGGAGCCGGCGCCCGGCCACCACCTCAGCTGCCCCCTCAACGCCCCCTCCCCGGCCGGCCCCCGCGCCTGACCGCTGGCGGCGAGCAGCTCAAGCCGTAAGGCAGCTTCGCGCCAACTAGGACGTTTCCGGAGAGTTGGCTGGACCCGCCTGTTGAAAGACGATTTGCGGCTTCGGCGGCGATCGTTACATGATCCGCGCATCACCAGCACTAGCCGGGGGAGGGGCTCGGATTGACAAGGCTGCTCGCGTACCTGCCGCGGGGCAACACCCTTGACGACAGGGCGTGGCACAAACGGCATGTGTTCCTGCAGGCACTACTGCTGTTGCACCTGCCGTTGCTGTTCGCGTTCGGACTGTTCATGGGCCGCAGCGCCTGGGATGCCGTGGTCGTGCTCAGCGTCCCCGCCGCCTGCCTGGTCCTCGGCCGGCTGATCGGGCACCGCCGGGTGGCCTCGGTGCTGGTCACCGCCGGGCTCACCTACTGCTCGGCGGTGCTGGTGAGCTTCTCCAACGGCTCGATCGAGGCCCATTTCCACTTCTTCATCATGATCGGCTTCATCGCCCTGTACCAGGACTGGGTGCCGTTCCTGTGGAACGTGGTCTTCACCGTGCTCAGCCACGGCCTCGGGTCGGCGCTGCGCAGTGACCTGATCTTCGCCCACCCGGCCGGGCAGGCCAGCCCCTGGGTCTGGTCGGCCATCCATGGGCTGGCCGTGCTGGCCGCCTGCTTCGGCGTGGTCATCTTCTGGGAGACGAGCGAGCGCGAGCAGCGCAAGACCCTGGACCTGACCAGGCAGCTGGTCGAGGTCGAGATCGCCCGGCGCCGCTTCACCTCGGACCTGCTGGTCAACCTGGCCCGGCGCAACCAGAGCCTGCTGTACCGCCAGCTGGGGCTCATCAACCAGCTCGAGGACCAGGAGGAGGACCCGGACGCCCTGGCCAACCTGTTCCGGCTCGACCACCTGGCCACCCGGATCCGGCGCAACGCCGAGAGCCTGCTGGTGCTCTCGGGTGAGGAGCCGCCCCGGACCTGGGGCCGCCCGGTGCCGCTGGTCGACGTGGTCCGTGCGGCCATCGCCGAGACCGAGGACCTGGACCGGGTGGTGTTCGCCGTCGACGAGCGGCTGGCCGTGTTCGGCAACGCCGTCGCCGATCTCACCCACCTGGTGGCCGAGCTGGTCGAGAACGCCGTCCACTTCTCGCCGCCCGAGGCCAGCGTGATCCTGCGCACCCGGCCCTACCTCCAGACCCAGGGCGCGCACGTGCTCACGGTCGAGGACTGGGGCGTCGGCATGCGCGCCGACGAGATGGCCGAGGCCAACGACCTGCTGCGGGCCCCTCGTGACGTCGACCTGTCGGTGTCCCAGCGGCTCGGGCTGCACGTGGTCGCCCGGCTCGCCCAGCGCCACGGCATCGAGGTGTCCCTGACCCCGACCCCGGGCTGCGGCGTGACCGCGGCCGTGGTCCTTCCGCCGTCGCTGTTCTCCGACCCCGACGCCGTTCCCGACGAGCTCTACGCCGACGAGGCCGAGGCCCCGGCCCAGGTCGTCCCGGCCGTCATGAGCGCCTCCACGGCCGCCCCCGACGTCCCGGCCCCGGCGAGCTGGCCGCCGGCCGAGCAGTGGATCGACCTCACCGACGGCACCGGTCCGAGCACGGGCGGGAACGGCAACGGCAACGGCCCCGGCGGTGACGCCTTCGGCAACGGCGACCAGCCGCCGGCCCGGCCGGCCGCCGAGGAGGCCGACTGGTCGGGCTGGTGGGAACCGTCCCCCGGCGACCGGGACGGCGAGCCGATCTCCCCGATCGCGGCCCGCCCGCCCCTGTCCGAGCGGGCCCAGGGCTCGTCCTCGGGCCCGCCGGAGTGGGTCCAGTCGCCGCCTCCGGGTACGCCGGAGCCCCACCCGCGGACGGGCGCGCCGCACCCCCAACCCCGGGTTCCTGGGGCCCCCGAACGGGAGGGTAGCCCACGGCCGGATGGGGCGCGCGCCGCCGTCCACAGCCCCCCACCCCACAACCTCGTGCACCCGCCTCACAACCCCGTGCAC
>DATABK010000108.1:0-5599 GCA_036259695.1 Actinomycetes bacterium
GCATCGCCCAGAAGCGCCTCGGCCCCGGCCGCATCCACCACGTGATGCGCTGGCTGGCGCCGCTGGTCGCCGGGAAGGTCCGGTCGTTCTTCTCGATGACCGAGCCGGAGGTGTCCGGGTCCGATCCCACCGGGCTGCGCACCCAGGCGGTGCGCGACGGCGACCACTGGGTGATCGACGGCCACAAGTGGTTCAGCTCCGGGGCCGAGGGGGCGGCGTTCGGGATCGTTCTGGCCGTGACCGACCCCGGGGCCGAGCCGCACCGGCGGATGAGCCAGATCATCGTCCCGGCGACCACCCAGGGGGTCGAGATCGTCCGGGCGATCCCGGTGCTGGGCCACCGGGGCCGCGGCTGGAGCACCCACTGCGAGGTCCGCTACACCGGCGTGCGGGTTCCGGTGGCCAACACCATCGGCGAGCCCGGGGACGGCTTCCGCATCGCCCAGAAGCGGCTCGGCCCTGGCCGCATCCACCACGTGATGCGCTGGCTGGGGCAGATGCAGCGGGCCTTCGAGCTGATGTGCGGCTACGCCCTGCGCCGCCAGGCGTTCGGCGGGCCGCTGGCCGGCAAGCAGACGGTGCAGACCTGGGTGGCCGACTCGGCGGCCGAGATCCAGGCCTGCCGGCTGCTCACCCTGGACGCGGCCGCCCGCACCGACCAGGGGGACGAGGCCAGGGTGGAGATCTCGGCGGTGAAGTTCTACGCCGCCCGGGTGCTGCACGACGTCATCGACCGGGCCGTCCAGACCCACGGCGCCCTCGGCCTGACCGACCAGACCCCGCTGGCCCGGATGTACGCCGACGCCCGGGCGGCCCGGCTCTACGACGGTCCCGACGAGGTCCACCGGATGGTGGTGAGCCGCCGGGTCCTGCGGGCGTTCGAGCAGGGCGCGGTCTGGGACTTCGCCACCGGGGGTCCTGGTTTGGTATGACATGCAAGGTTCGCTCATGAGGGGGAAGCCGTGCCTCCAGAGCAGTTCGACGACCGCGAGCGCCAGCTCGCCGCCCTGCGGCGCTATGTCTCGCACCTCGACGTCCGCCGTCAGCACAACGGCCAGGCACGGGTGGTGGAGGAGCGGCGGCGGCCCGCCCGGCCCTGGCTGCTGGCCACCCTGGCCCTGATGGGCGTGTCCCTGGCCGGCGGGGTGGCCATCGGCGCCAACCGCGACGCCGTCCGCGACCCGCCCCGGTACTCGGGGGCCACCGCCGCCTCCCCCGAGTGTGCCGAGGCGGTGGCCAGGGCCAACCGGACGATCAGCCACGCCGTCCGGGTGTCGGGCGCTCTGCGCGAGCACACCGAGGCCATGAACCAGCTGCTCAACGGCAGGCTCGGCACCGAGGCGGCCGTGCAGGCCGGCACCCCGTCGCTGATCGCCGGCTCGGCCGAGTCGGCCAGGTTCGACGTTGCCCTGGCCGACTACCGCAAGGTGGTCGACCGCTGCGAGCTCCGGACGCCCTGACCGGCGGTCACCGCGGCAGGGCGCTACCGGCCAGCCATTTCGACCAGGACATGTTCCAGTCGGCGACGCCGAGGCTGTTGCCAGGGCGCTTGGGCGAGCCCCTGACCTCGACCACGTCACCGCGGCGGGTCAGGCGGAAGTACCAGGCGGCGTTGGCGGTGGAGAGGTTGACACAGCCGTGGGAGACGTTGGCCGAGCCCTGGGCGCCGGTCGACCAGGGGGCGGCGTGGACGAACTCCCCGGAGTTGGAGATCCGCACCGACCAGTTGACCCGCTGGTAGTAGCCGCCGGGCGAGTTGCGGGGGATGCCGACGGTCGAGGAGTCCATCAGCTTGACCGGGTTCTTCTCGAGCACGAAGTGGACGCCGTTGGTGGTCGGGTAGCGCTCGCGGCCGGTGCTGACCGGCATGACCCGCAGGGTCCTGCCGCCCGAGGTGACCTTCATGCGGTGGGTCCGGACGTCGACCACGCTGATCTGGCGCCGGCCGATGGTGAAGCGGATGGTCCGGTCGGCCACGCCCCAGACCCCGCGGCCGGCGTCGGTCCCGGCCAGGCGGGCCCGCAGGGTGACCTTGGAGCCGCTCGGCCAGTAGGCCTTGGGGCGGTAGTGGACCTCGTTGTCGGCGAACCAGTGCCAGGCCCCGGTGACCGGCTTGGACGAGCTGACCTGGAGGCGCCGCTCGACCGCGGCCCGGTCGGTCACCGGCTGGCTGAACCAGACGCCGATGGGCATGCCGACCCCGACCGTCTCGCCGTCCAGGGGCATGACCGCGGCCCGCAGCTCGGCCCGGGGCTTCAAGGTGGTGAAGCTGCTCTGGAGCCGGGTCGGGGCGCCGGCGTCGTCGACCGCCTCGGCCACCACCCGGTAGCGGGTCGCCGGGGCCAGGGCCCCGCTGCTCACCCAGCTGCGGCCGTCGGCGGCCAGCTCCCCGTCCAGCCGCTTGCCGGCCCCGGTCACCCGGACCGACCGCAGCCGCCCGGCGTCGGCCACCACCTTCGCCTTGGCGTCCAGCGGGACCCGGGTCGCCCTGTTCTTCGGGGTCACGGTCAGCCGCACCGGCGCCGCCGGCGCGCCGTCCGCTCCGGCCCGCTCCCCGGCCGCCGTTCCCGGCCGGGACCCGGGGCCCGTCCCGCCGTCGTCGGTGGCCAGGGCGAACAGGCCGCCCGCGACCAGGGCCATGACGACCACGGCGGCCACGACCAGCCACGGCCCAGCGGCAACGCGCAAACGAGTCATCGCGCCCCGAGTGTACCCGGCGCCCCCGCCGGGGCTTGTGCCGTCGGCCCGCTTTGGTAGGCTTCGCCGGGTTCGGACGACGCCCGGGGCGGAGGTGCTCCGGGATGCGGGAGCCGGTCCCAGGAGAGGTAGCCCCGATGCGGCGCGCCATCATCGTCGTCCTCGCTCTGTCCCTGCTGCTGCCGGCCGGTCTGCTGGCCCGGGGGGCGGCCGCCGACCCGGTGGACGTGCCCGGGCTGGAGGGGCCGGCAAGCGTCGACCGGGACGCGAACGGGATCGCCCACATCCGGGCCGGCTCGCGCCACGACCTGTTCTTCCTCCAGGGGTGGGTCCACGCCCAGGACCGGCTGTTCCAGATGGACGCGCGCCGCCGCCAGGCCGACGGCACCCTGGCCGAGCTGCTCGGGCCGGCCGCCCTGCCCACCGACGTCCAGCTGCGGACCATCGGGCTGCACCGGGCGGCCGCCCGGTCCCTGCCCGCCCTGTCCGCCGACGCCCGGGCGGTGCTGGCCGCCTACGCCGACGGGGTCAACGCCTGGGTGGCCGGCAACCCGCTGCCGCCCGAGTACGCGGCCCTCAGCCTGACCTCGGTCCGGCCCTGGACCGCCCTGGACAGCGTGGCCGTCGGCAAGCTCCAGTCGTTCGGGCTGTCGTTCGACCTCGACATCGAGCTGACCACCGCCCTGCTCGGCTACCAGCAGGCCGGGCAGGCGGCCGGCTTCGACGGCACCGCCCTGTTCTTCCAGGACCTGTGGCGGTCCGAGCCGTTCACCGACGCCTCGACCGTGCCCGACGCCACCCGGGCGGCCGCCGCCGCCGCGACCGCCGGGGCGGCCCGGCAGGCGGCCGAGGCCACCGAGGCCGTGGAGGCCGAGGGCCCGGCCGGCGAGCGGCTGCGGACCGCCGGCCGGCTGGCCGAGCGCTACGCCGCCCTCGCGGCCAAGGTGCCCCTGCTGCGCCGGGCCCTGTCCCAGGACCGGGGCCAGACCGGCTCCAACCAGTGGGCGGTGTCGGGCCGGCTGGCCGCCGGCGGCCACCCCCTGCTGGCCAACGACCCCCACCTGGCCCTGGACGCGCCCTCGACCTTCTACCCGGTCCACCTCCAGGGTGGCGAGACCGACGCCATGGGCAGCGGGTTCGCCGGGACGCCGGGGGTGATCGTCGGCCACAACCGCTTCATCAGCTGGGGCGCCACCGTCAACCCGATGGACGTGACCGACACCTACGCCGAGGAGCTGCGCGAAGACCCGTCCTCGCCCAGCGGCCTGGCCACCGTCTACCAGGGCCGGCTGGAGCCGGTGGTCCCCATCCCCGAGACCTTCCGGCAGAACAACCCGGGGTCGGGCACGCCCGACAACCTCACCGTGGTCCCGCCGGGCGGGGCCATCCCGCCGGCCACCCTGATCGTGCCCCGGCGCAACAACGGCCCCATCATCCAGCTCGACCGGCAGCGCGGGACCGCCCTGAGCGTCCAGTACACCGGCTTCAGCGCCACCCGGGAGCTCGACACCTTCCTGATCTGGGACGACGCCCGCAACCTGGACGACTTCCGGCGGGGCCTTGAGCTGTTCGACGTCGGCGGCCAGAACTGGGCCTACGCCGACGTCGAGGGCAACATCGCCTACTTCACCAGCGCCGAGCTGCCCCTGCGCGAGGACCTGCAGGCCGGCACCGTCAACGGCCTGCCGCCGTACTTCATCCGCAACGGCACCGGCGGCAACGAATGGCTGCCGGTGGAGAACCCCCAGCCCGGCCAGGCCATCCCCTACGAGATCCTCCCCTATGAGGAGATGCCGCAGACGGTCAACCCGCCGGCCGGCTTCTTCGTCAACGCCAACAACGACCCGGCCGGGGTCACCCTCGACAACGACCCCCTGAACCAGCTGCGGCCCGGCGGCGGCATCTACTACCTCAACAACGGCTACGCCGGCATCCGCGCCGGGCGCATCACCGCCCTGCTCCGGGCCGAGCTGGCCGGCGACGGCACCGTGTCGTTCGCCGACATGCGGCGCATCCAGGCCGACACCGCCCTGGTCGACGCCCAGTTCTTCGTCCCCCACCTGGTCAGGGCCCTGGCCAGGGGCGTGCTGGACAGCGACCCGACCCTGCGCGCCCTCGCCCGCGACCGGGCCGTGGCCGAGGCCGTCGGCCGCCTGGCCATCTGGAACCGCCGCACCCCGACCGGCATCCCCGAGGGCTACGACGCCGTCGACGTCGACGGCCAGCGGCGGCCCCCGACCCGCCTCGAGCAGCTCAACAGCGTCGCCGCCACCATCTACGCGGTCTGGCGCAGCCAGGTCATCAAGGGCGCCATCGACGCCCGCCTGGCCCCCTTCGGCCTGTCCGGGCCCGACGGCGAGCGGTCCCTGACCGCCCTCAAGCACCTGCTGGAGACCTTCCCCCAGACCCGCGGGGTCGGCGCCTCCGGCATCGACTTCTTCGCCGTCGACGGGGTCGCCGACGCCGCCGACCGCCGCGACGTCACCCTCCTCCAGGCGGTCAGGGCCGCCCTGACCAAGCTGTCCGGCCCCGACTTCCAGGCCGCCTTCGGCGGGTCGACCGACCAGGACGACTACCGCTGGGGCCGCCTCCACCGGGTCACCCTCGACCACCCCCTGGGGGGCCCGTTCAACATCCCTCCGGCCGCCGGCGCCTTCCCGCCGCCCCTGCCCGACCTGCCCGGCATCCCCACCGACGGCGGCTTCGAGACGGTCGACGCCTCCAGCCACGACGCCCGGGCGGACGCGGCCAACGAGTTCACCTTCGGCGGCGGCCCGGCCAACCGCTACGTCAGCGAGCCCCGCGCCCCCGGCGACATCCGGGCCGAGTCCAGCCTCCCCGGCGGTACCAGCGGCGTCCCCGGCAGCCCGTTCTACGTGAACCTGCTGCCGGAGTGGCTGAC
>DATABK010000109.1:0-18181 GCA_036259695.1 Actinomycetes bacterium
CCGCCCTGCCCCAAGCCACCCACATCCGATCCTCGACCCATCCCAAAGGAGCGAATACACATGCCTGACAGCAACACCGTCCGCGCTTGGGAAGGCCGCACCATGGTGGACCGCGACGGCACTCCCGTCGGGTCTATCCGCGCCATCTACCTCGACGATCGCACCGGTAAGCCCGAGTGGGCCCTGGTCAACACCGGACTGTTCGGCACCAGGGCCAGCTTCGTCCCCCTCTCCCAGGCCGCCGAGACTGGCGGAAACGTCCAGGTTCCCTACGACAAGCGGCTGATAAAGGACGCTCCGAACGTGGACGTGGATCAGCACCTGTCGGAGGGCGAGGAGCGGCAGCTGTGGCGTCACTACGGCCTTGACTACGATGCCCTCGACCGCCGTGCCGCCAGGGATGACGTCGAGGCCAGCCCTGGCAGAGCAGGGCGGGACGTGGCGACGCCGACCACGGACGACGCGATGACCCGCTCCGAAGAAGAACTACGGATCGGCACCACGGAGCGGGAGCGAGGCCGGGTGCGACTGCGCAAGTACGTCACCACCGAGCAGGTCCAGCAGGCCGTCCCCGTGCGGCAGGAGCGAGTGCGCCTGGAGCGCGAGCCGATCACCGAGGCCAACCTGGACGCGGCCACCAACGGTCCGGAGCTCTCCGAGGCCGAGCACGAGGTGGTGCTGCGTGAGGAGGAGCCGGTGGTCGAGAAGCGGGTCGTGCCCAGGGAGCGGATCCGGCTCGACAAGCAGACGGTGACCGGCGAGGAACGGGTGGCCGAGCAGGTCCGCAAGGAGCAGATCGAAGTGGACGACCAGGACACAGAGGTCGGGCGGCATGAGCGGCGCCGGCGTCGATAGGCGGTAGTCGCGTCCACCTACAGCATCGCGCCAGCAAGGACGTCCCATGCGTGTCGCCATCATCGCTCCCCCCTGGTACCCGGTCCCGCCCAACGGCTACGGCGGCATCGAGTGGGTGGTGGCGCTGCTGGCCGACGGCCTGACCGAGCGCGGCCACCAGGTCACGCTGTTCGCTCCACCAGGATCTGAAACCGAGGCGCAACTCGTGCCCCCGTTGGGGAAGGTCCCGCCCCAAGAGCTCATCGGCGACCCCTGGTACGAGGCCGCCCACGCCGTGTCGGCCTACCAGCACGGCGAGGAGTTCGACATCCTCCACGACCACACCGGGCCGGTCGGGGTGAGCATCGGCGCCATGAGCGACTGTCCCACGGTGCACACCCTGCACGGGCCGTTCACCGACGAGACCACGATGCTGTATCGGCGCATCGCCCGCCGCCATTGGTTCGTCGCCATCTCCAAGAGCCAGCGGTCCATGGGACCGCCGAATCTGCGCTGGGCCGGGGTCGTCTACAACGGCATCCCCATGGACCGCTACTGGCTCCACATGGACAAAGAGGAGTTTCTGTTGTTCCTCGGCCGGGCCGACGAGGAGAAGGCGCCGCACCTGGCCATCCAGGCGGCCCGGCGGGCCGGGCGGCGGCTGGTCATGTGCGTCACCACCAAGAACGACCGCGAGCGCCGCTATTGGGCCGAGCAGGTCGAACCACTGCTGGACGATGACGTCGAAGTCAGGGGTGAGTGCGACCAGGACCAGAAGGCCGACCTGCTGGCCAGGGCGACGGCCCTGCTCTTCCCCATCCAGTGGCCGGAGCCGTTCGGCCTGGTGATGACCGAGGCCATGGCCTGCGGGACCCCGGTGGTGGCCTGGCGCAACGGCTCGGTCCCCGAGGTCGTGGCCGACGGCGAGACCGGCTTCATCGTCAGCTCGGTCGAGGAGATGGCCGCCGCCATCGACCGTGTGCGCGACCTGGACCCGCGGGCCATGCGGGCCCGGGTCGAGGAGCGGTTCTCGGCCGAGGCCATGGTGGCCGGCTATGAACGCGTCTACCGCCAGGTGCTCGCCCACGGCGACGGAGCAGGCGGCGTGCGTCGCACCTGACGAGCTGGACAAGTCGACCGGTGATGCAGCCTGGCGGACCGCTTCCGCCGACATCACCGACGGTCGTGTCCCGGGCTGCTCACCGGGTGTTCTGGAGCGGCGGTTGGCTCGTTTTGGCGCCTGGCTGCCGGGTAGGTCTGCGAAGCATCGACCCTGTGGTGACAGTTCGGCGCGGCGCGATCGGAGGACGCCACATGGCAGCGCGGATCGAGGACTACGCCGTCATCGCCGACACCCAGACCGCGGCGCTGGTGAGCCGGGACGGCTCGATCGACTGGCTCTGCCTTCCCCGCTTCGACTCCGGTGCCCCCTTTGCCGCCCTGCTCGGCGACGAGCGCAACGGGCACTGGCGGATCGCCCCAGCGGGCGGCGTCAAGAGCACCCGGCGCCGGTATCAGGGCGAGTCGCTGATCCTGGAGACCGAGTTCGAAACCGACGACGGCGTGGTCCGGCTGGTCGACTTCATGGTCCCCCGCATGGCCGATCCGGACGTGGTCCGCGTCGTGGAGGGCGTGCGGGGACGGGTGCCGATGCGCATGGAGCTTCGCATCCGATTCGACTATGGACGCCTGACTCCCTGGGTGCGCCGGGTCGACAAGGCGCTGCTGGCCATCTCCGGCCCCGAGGCGCTGGTCCTGCGCACCCCGGTTGACCACCACGGCGAGGACCGGGCAACCGTGGCCGACTTCCAGATCGCGGAGGGCGACCGCCTGCCGTTCACCCTGACCTGGAACCTGTCCCATCAGCCGCTACCCGACGCCCGCGACCCGCTCCAGGCACTCACCGACACCGTCGCCTACTGGCAGAAGTGGGCTGGCCAGTGCACCTACCAGGGGGAATGGCGCGATCCGGTGATGCGCTCGTTGCTGACCCTCAAGGCACTGACCTACCAGCCCAGCGGCGGGATCGTGGCCGCCGTGACCACCTCCCTGCCGGAGGCCATCGGCGGGGTCCGCAACTGGGACTACCGGTTCTGCTGGCTGCGCGACGCCACCATGACCCTGACCTCGCTGATGGCCGCCGGCTACGAGCAGGAGGCCCGGGACTGGCGGGAGTGGCTGTTGCGGGCCATGGCCGGCGACCCGCCGGCCCTGCAGATCATGTACGGCCCGGCCGGGGAGTCGCGGCTGCCCGAGCTGGAATTGGAGTGGCTGCCCGGCTACGAGGGCTCCACGCCGGTGCGGACCGGCAACGCCGCCGTCACCCAGTTCCAGCTCGACGTGTACGGGGAGGTGATGGACGCCCTCCACAAGGCCAGGCAGCTCGGCAGCGAGGCCCATCCCTCGGCGTGGGCGCTGCAGCGGGCGCTGCTGGACTTCCTGGAGGGCAACTGGCAGCGACCCGACGAGGGCATCTGGGAGGTCCGGGGGCCGCGCCGGCACTTCACCCACTCCAAGGTCCTGGCCTGGGTGGCCATGGACCGGGCGGTCAAGGCGGTCGCCGGGCACGGCCACCAGGGGCCGGTGGACCGGTGGCGGCAGGTCCGCGACGAGATCCACCGGGAGGTCTGCCAGCGTGGTTACGACCCGGATCGCAACACCTTCACCCAGTCCTACGGGTCCCAGGAGCTGGATGCCAGCCTGCTCCTCATCCCGCTGGTGGGGTTCCTGCCCCCGAACGATCCACGGGTGGTGGGCACGGTCGAGGCCATCGAGCGAGCGCTGTGCCAGGACGGGTTCGTGCTGCGCTATCCCTCCGGGCCGGCGGGTGAGGCGGTGGACGGACTGCCGGGGCGAGAGGGAGCCTTCCTGGCCTGCAGCTTCTGGCTGGCCGACAACTACGCGTTGATCGGCCGGCAGGATGATGCCCGCCGGCTCTTCCAGCGGCTGCTGGATCTCCGGAACGATGTGGGGCTGCTAGCGGAGGAGTATGACCCGGTCGCCAAGCGGCAGCTGGGCAACTTCCCGCAGGCCTTCTCCCATGTGCCCCTTATCAACACCGCGATGCACCTCAGCGAGGCCGGCCCCGACCCCCGCTATCTGCGCTTCGAGAACGAGAGCGAGGACGCGGCGCGGCGGCGGTGAATGACAGCTGGCTGTGCTCAGGTGCGGGCCGCAAGCAGCGCCGCGGTCAGCATGACGGCGGTCAAGACTGCGGCTCCGATGGCCCACCACCAGAAGAAGGTGAACACCGAGGCAAGCAGCAGACCCAATCCCAGCCCTGCTCCGAAGGCGCCAAGCCGAGCCCACCAGGGCCTGCGGCTGAGCACCGCATCCAACCGCTCCCGGCGTTGCCAGAGGCCGAAGAAGAGCAGGATCACGCCGCCCAGCAGAGGCACAAGCGCCAGGACATCAAGGAGCGACAACCCGTGTCCCGGGCTGATGGCGACAAGCACCGGACCTTCGAGCCGTCCCGGCACCATGAACAAGACCAGTGCAACGGCGAAGCAGATCCCGCATCCGAGCAGCCACTTCATTCGACCTCCCTGCCTGACCCTTGACACTGCTCAGGGGGTTCCTACTGTTGTCCCGTTGGGGAACCTTGCCCGCCTACCCTTGCGGACTCCCTCGGCCGGAAGGATCAGCCATGCAGAGATCCAAACGAGCCGCCCGCTTCGTGGCATGGGTGACATTACTCGTGCTCGTGGCAGGGGGGACGGCGACAGCACAGCCGGGACAGGACCAAGCGGATCGGCACCGGGCGACGGTGCTGCCCGCCCGGCCGTTGCCGCTGGGACCGGCCGACCTGCCCGAGGAGCGCACCACCCGCCGGTTGGAGCCGGGGCTGGTGCACACCAAGATCGTGCGCGGCCACAGCTCCGATCGGGACCGTTGGACCGTAACGGTCGGGTTTGCCTCGACAGCGGCGGAGCGGGACGCGCTCACCGCCCAGCTCGAAGCGGCCGGTTTCCAACCGCGGGCGGACCCCGCCGCGGAGCGGGCTCCCGACGGCTCGTTCCTCGGATGGATGGTCCGCACGGGCGCCTTCGTCGACATGGCCGAGGCGCAGGCCCTTGCAGCGGAGGTGGCGAACGCCGGCCTGCCGGCGAGCGTGCAGAACACGGTCCAGGACGGCGGCTACGCCGAGGGTCCCTGGGTCGTCAACGTCCTGACCATCGACCCCCGGCGCTACCGCGGTGAGCTGAGCGCGGCGCTGGCCACCGACGTCGTCCCCGAAAAGGAGACGACCTCGTCGATCGCGGCCCGGCTCGGGGCGACCGCGGCCACCAACGGCGGCTTCTTCGTCGTCAACGAGACCATGGGGACACCCGGCGACCTCGCGGGAATCTCCGTGCTCGACGGTGAACTGATCAGCGAGGCCGTCAGAGGCCGGCCCGCGCTCGTCCTCCCCCACCGGAACGGGCGGGGAGCGAGCGTCGAGCGGGTCACCACGCGGCTGCACGTGCGCGCTGAGGACGGCGCCCGCCGGCGGGTGGACGGCCTCAACCGCACGCCGGGGCGCATCTTCAGTTGCGGCGGGGTCAACGACGAGCCGTTCGACCGGCCCGCGCACGACTACGTCTGCCGCGACGCCGACGAGATCATCGTCCTAACCCCCGCCTTCGGCGAGACCGCAGACGCCGGCGCCGGCTTCCAGGTCACCCTCGACCGCCGCGGCGTCGTCACCGCTCGGCAGGACGAGCGCGGCGGGCCGATTCCCGAGGACGGCGTGCTGGTGCAGGCGACCGGCGAGTCGGCGTCGTGGCTTTCCGCCCACGCCCCGCTTGGTTCACGGCTGCGCATCTCCCAGGACCTTCGCGACGAGCGCGGGCGACGGGTGCACCTCACGGCCCGGACCGACATGGTCAACGGCGGTCCGACACTGGTCCAGCACGGACGGGTAGCCCTGCACCCCGTGCGGGAGGGCTGGAGCCCCGAGGACATCGGCTCCACCGACCGCGGCGGCTTCTACAACGGCTGGTACGTGCGGCGCAACCCACGGACGGCGGCCGGCATACGGGGTGACGGCACGCTCCTGCTCGTCACCGTGGACGGGAATCAGCCCGGCTACAGCATCGGCACCTCGATCCGGGAGACCGCCCGGCTGATGGAGTATTTCGGCTCCCAAGAGGCGATCAACCTCGACGGCGGCGGCTCCACGACGATGGTCGTCGGTGGCGAGCTTCAGGGGCGGCCCTCGGACGCGACCGGGGAGCGACCCATCGGGGACGCGTTGGTGCTGCTGCCGAGGTCGAAGGGCGCCAAACCTTGACGTCAGGCACTCGTCCGCGGGGAGCGGTCGCTGGGTCATGCCGGGTCATTCGGTGATCTGGCCACGTTGTCGGCGACATAGGCGCCCCGGTCCCCCAGCGGTTGTGGCGGGCCGACGGTGGTGTCCCGCCGGGTCTGCAGCTCCAGCTCGGCGTTCAGCTCCGCCCCCAACAGCACCGCGAACGCGCTCAGAAACAGCCAGAACAACAGCACGATGACCCCGAAGAAGGCCCCGTAGGTCTTGTTCTGGGCTGGCGCATAGCTGGCGTACAGCGAGCACAGCATGGAGGCGACCAGCAGCAGGCCGGTGGCCGCCACCGAACCCCAGCTCAGCCACTGCCAGCGGGCGTCCTTGCGGCTCGGGGCGACCCGGTACAGAACGGCCAGGCCGGCGATCAGCACCGCGGCCAGCAGCGGCCAGCGCAGCACCGAGACCAGCAGTCCAGCCGGTCCGGGCAGCCGCCTGGCCGCCACCGGCAGGGCCACGATCACCACCAGGGCCAGCACGGTGACCAGACTCCCCCCAACGGTGAGCACGAAGGCAAGCCCCCGCAGGCGCACGAACCCGCGCATCTCAGCCTCCGAGTAGGCGGCGTTGACACCGGTCACCAGCGCCCGCATCCCGGCCGAAGCGCTCCACAGGGCAACCAGCACCCCGAAGGCGAGGCTCAGGCTGAGCCGGCCGCTGGGGGCGCGGGCCAGCGCATCCAGCTGGCCGGTGAGGATCGAGCGGACATCGGCGGGCAGGACGCCGAGGGTGCGGACCTGGGCGGCGATCTCCTCGGGGTCCATGACCAGCCCGTAGGTCGACACGACCACGATCATCGCCGGGAACAGCGCCAGCATCCCATAGAAGGCGACCCCGGCCGCGATCAGGGTGATGCGATCCTCGCGGATGGCGTCCTTGAGCCGCAGCAGGACGTCCCGCCAACCCGCCTTGGGGATGTCGGAGGGGGCCTCGGCCTCTCGACCCCGCTCCTGCTCGTCCCCGGTCTCCGTCGACATCACGACTTCCCTCGCGTCCCCGGTGTTTCTGAGGTTGTGCTCACCAAGCGTCCAGTCGAACCCGCCAGGCCCAACACGGTGGCATGGTGACGTCCCGAGCTAGGCGCTTGGAAGTGGGGGTGCTAGGGCTTGGTGGCCATCAGGGCGCCGAGGAACAGGGCGTCCATGTCGCTGGCCAGGAAGTCGGCCACGGCCTCGGCCGGGCGGTGGACGATCGGCTCGCCGCGGAGGTTGAAGCTGGTGTTGAGCACCACCGGGACGCCGGTGTGGGCGGCGAAGCGGCTGATCAGCCGGTGGTACAGCGGGTGCTCGGCGGCGGTGACCGACTGGAGGCGGGCGGTGCCGTCGACGTGGGTCACGGCCGGGATCTGGGCCCGGCGTTCGGCCCGCACCGGCTGCACCAGCAGCATGAACGGGTTGGCGGCGTAGCCGTCGAACCAGTCCGGGCCGCGCTCGTCGAGCACGCTGGGGGCAAATGGCCGGAAGCCTTCGCGCCGCTTGACCCGGGCGTTGACCACGTCTCTGGTCTCGGCCCGGCGCGGGTCGGCCAGGATCGACCGCGCCCCCAGCGCCCTCGGGCCGACCTCGGCCCGGCCCTGGAACCAGCCGACGATGCGGCCGTCGGCCAGCAGCCGGGCCGCCTCCTCGGCCGGGTCGGTCACCTGCCTGACCTCCAGGCCCCGACCGGCCAGGGCCGCGGCCTGCTCCGCGGCGGTCCAGGTGGCCCCGTGAAAGGCGTGGGTCATCGCCTGGCCGCGGGGCCGGCCGAGCCGCTGGTGCCACACCCAGAGCGCCGCCCCGAGCGCGTTGCCGGCGTCGGAGGCGGCCGGCTGGATGAAGATCCGCTCGAAGCCGGCCTCGCGCAGCAGGCGGGTGTTCATCACCGAGTTCAGGGCGACCCCGCCGGCCAGGCACAGGTCGGGCAGGCGGCTGCGTTCGCGCAGGGTCCGGGCGACCCGTAGGGCCGTCTCCTCCAGCAGGTCTTGCACGGCGAAGGCCAGGTCCTGATGGTGTTCGGTGATGGCCGACTCCGGGGCCCGCGGCGGCCCGTAGCGGTCCAGGAACGCCTTGGACAGCCAGCCGCCCTCGCGGTGGTAGGCGAACCAGGCCAGGTTGACCCGGAACAGTCCATCCGGGGTCGGCTGGACCAGCTCGGCGAGCTCGGGGACGAGCTTGTCCCGGCCGTAGGGGGCCAGCCCCATCGTCTTGCCTTCGTCGGCGTTGGGCTCGAAGCCCAGGTACCAGGTGAGCGCCGAATAGACTTCGCCGAGGGAGTCGGGGTTGCGGACCTGGGCCAGCCGGGCCAGCCGCGACCCGGTGCCGACCTGCAGGGTGGTGGACAGGAAGTCGCCGCCCCGGTCCAGGGTCAGCACCGCCGCCCGCTCGAACGGGCTGGGGTAGAAGGCGCTGGCGGCGTGGGCGTCGTGGTGGCCGACGTGCTCGATCCGACCCCGGTAACGCCACCGGGCCCGGAACATCGCCTCCTTGCGCAGCAGGTTGGCGTCCACGTAGGCCTGCACGGCCAGTCGCCTGGGGGCCCGCCGGGCCAGGGCGTCGGCCACCCCCCTGGCCAGGTCCAGCCCGGGCCGGTGGGCGAAGGCGACCACGTCGACGTCCCCGATGCCGATGCCGGCCAGGCCCAGGCAGAACGCGATGGCCTGGTCGGGGAAGCGCTTGGTGTGCCGCTGGCGGTTGAACCGCTCCTCCTCGGCCAGGGCGACCAGCCGCCCGTCCTCCAGCAGGCAGGCCGCCGTGTCGTGGCTGAAGCAGTTGATCCCAAGGACGCGCACCCGACCACTCCTCCCCTGGCCAACTCCCCGGGTCCGAGCCGTCCGGCCGGACCAGCCGCTGGATGCACCGGGAACTCTGGTGCAAACCGGGCAGCCGGAGCCTGTTGTCGATGGCTGCTAGCGTGGGCCGATGCTTGAGCGTCCGCCCGCCCCCAGTGGTCTGGTGTACGCCGCTTTGGGCGACTCAATGTCGATTGACCACTACGCCGGCGGCCCTGGTCGTGGGGCGGCCAGTCTGCTGTGGCGCAACCGCGACGACGACTTCCCGGCCTGGACGGGCAGGGACCTGATCACCCGCGACCCGGCCGCTCAGCTGGCCCTCCTGGCCAGCGATGGAGCGACCTCCGCGACCGTTGCCGGCGAGCAGCTGCGGCGGCTGCACCGGCTGCGGCTCATCCCCACGCTGGCCACGGTGACGATGGGCGGCAACGACCTCCTGGGTGCCTATGGGAGCTCCAGCGCCGGCCGACAGGCAATCCAGCAGGTGACCGGCAACGGCCAGCGGCTCCTGGCCAGCTTGCGGGCCCTGATGGGTGCCATGGCGCCGATCGTGGTCGCCACCGTCTATGACCCGAGCGACGGGACAGGTGACGGCCCTCGACTCGGCCTGCCGGTCTGGCCGGCCGCCCTCGACCTGCTTGCGGAGCTCAACCACGCCCTGCGCATGCTGGCCAGGGAGCACGGGGCGCTGGTGGCCGATGTTCATGGCCGCTTTCTCGGTCACGGCTTGGCCGCCGGGGATCCCGCGCAGTCCGACCCCCGCCCGTCCAACCGCGACGTGTGGTACCGCGGGCTGATCGAGCCCAACGCCTGGGGCGCCAGCGAGATCCGGACCACCTTCTGGGAGGCCCTCGCCACCAGCGGATCGACGTTCGGGTCCTGACCGGGAACACGTCAGCGGCCGTGGGCCTTGGTGACGATCTGTTCGCAGATGGCGTGGGTGGCCAGGGTGTCCTCGGCCGAGAGCAGGCTGCCGGAGTGGACGGCGTCGAGGAAGGCCGCGCAGATCTGCTCGATCCCTCGTTGCCGGGCTACCGGAGTCCAGTCGCCGCGCCGGGTGACCGTCATGCCAGCCCGGTCCCCATTCCCGTAACGGACGACCTCGGCGAGGTCGATGACCCGGCGTCCGCCGCCGTCGCCCATGACATGGAGGTGCTCCTCGGCCGCTCCACTCAGCCGGTGCATGACCCCGAGGGCCGTGAACCCATCTCCGGCCAGCTCGAGCACGACGTGGTGGAGCAGGCCGTCGTGGACGCGCACCAGGACCTGGGTGTGCTGGATGGGGCTGGGCGCCAAGAAGCGCAGCGTGTCGACGACATGGATGAAGTCATCGAAGACCACCAATCGGGGGGACGCGGGCAGGTCTGCGCGGTGCTTCTCCATGACGATGAGGTCGCGGGGCAGCGTGCGCAGCGCGGCATAGTCGGGGGCGTAGCGGCGGTTGAATCCGACCATCAGCGAGCGCCTGCGCCGCTGCGCGAGCCGGACGAGCCGTTCGGCGCCTTCATAGCAGGCGTCCAGTGGCTTGTCGACATAGACGTGTCGGCCGGCGTCGAGGAGCCGCTCTACCAGCGGTCGGTGCGCGCTGGTGGCCGCGTGGACGAACGCTGCCCCGACGCCGGCGTCGAGAAGTGCGTCGATATCGGTGTATCGGTGGGGGATGCGGTAGGCGTCGCCGATGCGGTCGAGCTTGGCCCGATCACGGGTGAGGAGGTGCAGCTCCACGTCGGGCCGGGCGGTGAGAACGGGTAGGTAGGCCTTCTGCGCGATGTCGCCAAGGCCGATCAGGCCAACACGTAGCGGCGGTGTCGGTACGCCGTGCCCAGTGGTGTCCGGCATCCGTATGCGCCTCCTCACAGCATGGTGGGTTCCGCCGGTGAGGGTAGGCCCACATCGCAGGCGCGAGGCCGGCGCCGGGGTCGTTCCTCCTCGAAGCCATGGCACCTGCCTGACCTTTCGATGGCATCGGCGAACTCCGCGACGTCCTCACGACCTGCATACTGAACCAGCAGCTGACCAAGCCCCGGCCCTTGGAGGCGACCATGACCGACGTCGACGACTTCCTCACCGAACTCCACCCCCGTCTGGTCGCGGAACTGCAGGCCCTCCACAACGGCGACCCGCGACCGCGACTGGCGATGTGGTCCACCAAGGACCCGGTGACCCTGTTCGGGGCCGGGATGAGCGGGCGCGGATGGGACAAGGTGAGCGGGATCTTCCGCTCGATCGCGTCCCGGTGGTCTGACTGCACCGACCAGCGCGTCGAGATCCTCGCCGCCGGGGTCAGCGGCGACCTGGCCTACACGGTCGAACTGGAACACACCTCGGTGTCGGTCGACGGCGTCCCGGTCGAGCCGTACACCCTGCGCGTCACCCAGGTCTACCGCCGCGAGGACGGCGAGTGGAAGGTCGTCCACCGCCACGGCGACCAGCTCTCGATCGACCAGAGCCACAGCCTGCCCGGCGAAGTACCGACGGCAGAAGCGTGAGCTGGCGGCGGCTACGTGACCGTCTCGGAGGTTGCAGGGCCGGTCGCCGGCTGTGCCGGGGTCGCCTGCTGGTCGACTCGGAGTTCGTGGACATGCAGACGCTTGACCTCTAGGTCCTCGATCTTGAGCTGCCGCACCACCGCCCGTCCGACCGCCAGCCGACCTACCGCCAATGCGCCGATGGCGCCGGCACCAACGGCCACCGCCCCAATCGCAGCCGCCCCGACGCGACCCGCTGCCAGCTGCACCGCTGCAGGTTGCCGCCGACGCCGGTCGAGCAGGGAGCGGGATCGGGCAGACTGTCGAAGGCTGTTCATAGGAGGTCCTCCTCTACTCGGGGATGGCGTGGTCTCACGAAGCTTTGCGTCCTGGCTGCTCACGGCTCCTTCGGGACGATGATCCACATGGCCACATAGAGCACCAGACCGGAGCCACCAAGTACCGCCAGCAGCACGAACAGCACCCGGATCAGCGTGGCGTCGACGTTGAAGTGCTGGGCCAGACCGCCACACACCCCTGCCACCTGGCGATTGGTCTTGCTTCGGTACAGCTTGCGGGTTGGGTCCATGGCGCCGCCTTTCTCCAGGCGTACCTGCATCGGGCCGACCGTGCCGAGAAGCCTACTGGTTGCTGCCATGTTGCAACACCGTTGGGAGGCGCCATGCTGGCAGCAGTGTCGGCAAGGCGGGACGAGTCCCGTCGTCGAGCAGGGAGGCAGCCCGATGTACCTGATCCGCGAGCGGTTCTTCCGAATGGGCGAGGACTCGGACATCACCGACGAGCACGGCCGGCCCGTCCTCCATGTGGACGGCAAGGTCCTGAGCCTGCGCAACCGGCTGGTCCTGCGCGACCCCGAGGGGCGCGAGGTCGCCGAGGTCAACCGCAAGCTGGTCGCGATGCGCCCGACCTACCAGATCTCGATCGCCGGGCAGGAGGCCGCCGAGGTCCGCAAGCGCTTCTTCACGCCCTTCGGAGACCGGTTCACCATCGACGTCCCCGGGCCCGACGACCTGGAGATGCGGGGCAACCTGTTCGACCATGAATTCACCATCAGCCGCGGCGGCCGGACGGTGGCGACGGTCTCCAAGGGCTGGTTCAGCATGCGCGACATCTACGCGGTGGACGTCGCCTCCGGCCAGGACGACCTGCTGATCCTGGCCAGCGTTCTCGCGCTGGACCTGGCCGAGGACCAGGAGCGCCGACAGCCCTGAGCCAGGTTGCCGCCGACCACCCGGGTCAGGTCGAGCTGGACGATGGAGGCGCGGGGGTCCTGGACGATGTCGGCCGAGACCAGCGGGTCCTCGGCGACGGCCAGGATGCCCTCGTACCGGTCGCTGGTGGCCTCCTGGCGCAGCACGTCGTTGACCTCTTCGGCCGTGGTGTCCCGATCCACCACGAAGACGACGTCCGAGATGGACCCGACGACCACCGGCCCGCGGACCGAGACACCGTCGAAGCGACCCTCCATGGCCGGCAGGGCCTTGGCGGTCGCGGTGGCGGCGCCGGTGCTGGAGGGGACGAAGTTCTGGGCGGCGGCGCGGCCACGACGCAGGTCCTTGGCGCCGCCGGGGCTGTCGACCAGGGCCTGGGTCGCGGTGTAGGCGTGCACCGTGGTCAGCAGGGCCTTCTGGACGCCGAAGTGCCGGTCGAGGATCTCCACCAGCGGGGTGATGTTGTTGGTGGTGCAGCTGGCGCAGGAGATGATCTGGGTCTCACCGTCGGGCCGGTTGACACCGTGGATGATGGTCGGCACGTCCGGGCTCTTGGTCGGGCCCGGACAGGACCACCCATCGGGCCCCGGCACGCACGTGCTTCTCGGCGTCCTCGCGTTCGGTGAACCGGCCGGTGCACTCCAGCACCAGGTCGACCTCGAGGTCGGCCCACGGGAGCCGCTCCGGATCCCGCTCGCTCAGGTACACCAGCGGCTTGCCGTCGACGACCAGCTCGCCGTCAACCGCCTCGACCTGCCGCTCGTAGCGCCCATACACGGTGTCGTACTTGAGCAGGTACACCATGTTCTCGAGCGAGCCGATCTCATTCACCGCCACCAGCTCCAGCTGGGGCTCCTCCAGCACCAGTTTCAGCGCCGCCCGGCCGATCCGGCCGAGCCCGTTGATCGCGACCTTGCTGGCCATGTACGTCTCCTCTGCGTCAGGCCGGGGTTCGCTCGCTGCCGACAAGCTCCCGCTCGGCGGCGAACTCCGCGGCGAACGAGGTGTCGCTGGTGAGTCGCAGGATCTTGAACTGGCCGTCGGCGCGCTGGCCGGTCTCCACCATCCGGCGGCGGTACCGGTCGTACTCGCCGTTGCGTATGACCCGGATGATGGGGGCGCCGTAGCGTAACGACTTCCGCTTGGTCCTGTACTCGTCGTTCTGGTCCCCCAAGGCCGCGTCCAGGCGGTCCACCAGCGCCGAACCGTCGCGGTCGGCGACCGGGTCGTCGAACTCGATCAGGAACACCAGCCGCGGCGTCGTTCCCTCGACCAGCTCGGCGACGGCTGCGATGAAGTGGTACCGGCCCCGGTGCGCCGTCAGGGCCGCTTCGACGGCGGCGATGACCTGGACCTCGTAGAGCTTCTCGCCCGTGTACGAGACGACGCCTTTCCCCTTCTGGATGAACCTGATGAGCGGGGTCTGGCCGTCGTGCCCCGCGACCTCGACGATGTCGTTCATGTCGTAGCGGTACAGCCCCGAGGCGTTGGTGACATACACGAAATAGCGTTGCCCGACCTGCAGCCTGTCGACGGTCAGGAGCTCCCGGCCCTCTGGGGCGCGATCGTCGTCTGCCGGGTGGAACTCGAGCACGTTGGTGCCGATGGCGATGGTCCCGGCGTCGCCCTGGTCGCTGAGCGGCACCGATCCGCGCAGCTCGGTCGCGTAGTAGCCGAAGTCCCTGATTGGCGGTCCCTGCGGGAAGTAGGTGTCGAACTTTGCCAGGTAGGCGCCGACGGTCCCGCCCTTCCAGCAGCCGATCGCGGCCAGCTCCGGCCAGGCCAGCCCGGGCCGCAACATGCCGCCGCCGGCGGCGGCCGCCCGCTCGAGGTGCCTGGCCCGCTCTGGATCCGGTCGCAGGTGCAGGGAGTCCCGAAGGTCCTGGGGAACGGAGAACTCGGCGGAGAGTGACCCGTCGCGGACGTCGCGGATGATCGGCTCGGTATGCTGAGCCAGCCGGTCGCCGAGCAGGAGGACGGTGCTGGGGTTGACGGTGGCGATGCAGCTGATGTTCTGGCCGGCGGCCAGCCGCAGCAGGGTGTAGTACTTGGCCTCGTAGTCCTCGATGGCGAAGACCCCATAGGGGGCGGTGTACATCGAGCGGACGGGCCCGGGCATGGTGCGGTAGGCGTGCCCGGACTCGGCCCCGATGGGGACGCCGCTGGGGGCGTGGGACTCGACCTCGGGACTGACGACGCTGAGGATCCGGCCCCCGACGATCCCAGGGTGGTCCCGGTACAGGCCACACAACCACAGCCAGGTGAGGTGCGACTTGGCCCGCTTGCCCTCGCGGGTCATCGGGATGTACTTGCGCTTGCCGGTGGTCCCGCTGGTGGTGGTGAACAGCACCGGCGGGTCCTTGGTCAGCTGGTTGGGCCGCCCCTGCATCTCCGCGGTGATGTAGGGCTCCAGGTCCTCGTAGGCCGAGATGGGGACCCGCTCCTGGAACTGGCGGAACGAGGTGACGGCGCCGAAGCCGTGACGGCGGCCGAACTCGGTGTCCGCGTTGGTCTCCAGGATCTGGCGCAGCAGGCGTTCCTGGGCCTGGACGGGAGTGCGGCAGAGCGCGTTGAAATGCCTCAGCGACCGTGGACCCTTCACCCACAGCAGCAGCCGTCCGACTCGCGACATCGGTCGCCCCCTTCTACGGACCTACGTGACCCGCACCTAGATGATCTTTGCCTGGTCGACGGCCCACCGCAGGAGCATCGCCTGATCGATCTGGACCCCCAGCCCGGCCCCGGGGGGGCGTGACGGAGGACGGCCTCGGTAGCCGAACTGGACCAGCGGTGAGGCGGGATCCTCCCGGAGCAGGTGCCGGCCGAAGCAACCTTCGGCGTACCTGACCCCGGGCCGCGACGGGGCCAGCGCCGACAGCAGCGCCAGGTGCGCCGCCGACAGCAACGACGACTCGCCGACCTGGCAGCCGACCTGGAGCATGAGGCCGGCGTCCAGCGCCTCCCGGCATCGCGCGTAGGCGCCGACGAGACCGCCGCACTTGGAGATGCGCACGTTGGCGCCCGTGCACGCCTGATGGCTGATGAACGCCTGCAACGACTCGCGGTCGGTCAAGCCCTCGTCAACGACGATCCCTGCCGACGACTCCCGCACCAACCGGGCCAGACCGGAAAGGTCGTCGGCGGCGATTGGCTGCTCGAACGACCGGATCCCCACCGTGCGCAACTGTTGCATCACCTCCAGCGCCTGGTCGACGTCCCAGGCCATGTTGGCGTCGACCCGAAGGTCGACCCGTCGGCCGAGCAGCCGCCGCGCCGTCCTCGCGGCCTGCCGGGCGCCGTCCTCGCCGAGCTTCAGCTTGACCTCGGCAAAGCCGAAGGCGCGCATCTTGAGCAGCGACTTCACATAGGGCCACCCTCGTCCGGCCGACACCACCCCGCTGTAGCGGTACCGCTCCAACGCCCCCTCGGACGGCTGGCCGCCGGGCGAGGCCACCTGGCCGAACGCCCGGCCGAAGGCGTCCATCAGGGCCAGGTCGACACAGCACCAGGCCGACGTCTGCGGGACGTCGGGAGGGACCCACTCCGACGGGGCCTTGCCACCGCATGTCTCCAGGAACGAAACGACCTCGGGGAGCGACTGGAACGTCCGCCCGACCAGGGCCGGCAGGACCTTGTCGCGAAGCAGGGCGAACGCGTCCTGGCGACTCTCCCCGGAGACGTAGGCGCGGGGCAATGCCTCCCCCCACCCATCGACACCGCTGTCCAGGGCCATGCGGAGGAACAGGCTCTCGGAGGTCGTCCGCGCGGCGGCGGCATGGCGGAAGGCGGCCTTGAAGGGAAGGTCGACCGCGAACAGCTGGAGCTCGGTCACCGTCGGCATCTAGGGACCACCGCCCGTCGGCCAGGACGACCCCGATGGGAGCCGATCCGACAACCACGCGAGCATGTCGGCCAGGTACCGGGCGCGGTCCGGCTCGAAGTCCAGCGTATGGCCGGCGCCCGCATAGGCGACGTACGTCCTGTCCTCGACGCTGAGCCGCGAGAACCAGCGACGCGTCTTGGCGACATCCATCATCTTGTCGTCTTCGCCTTGGAGGACGAGGAGCGGGAGGTTCAGCCGCGCTGACACGCGCCCGCGTCGGCGGTCCAGACGTGCCGTCTCCCAGAAGAACCGCGTCGTCGCCTCCAGCAGACGAAGCGGATCCCTTCGGATGAAGTCGACGTAGGGCGGGTTGGCCGTGTAGAGCTCCGGCGTCAGCGGGATGGGCAGGCGGGTCGTCGGAGTGACCAGGTGGCCGACGACGACGAAGAGCTGTCGAGTCGGTGAGAGGTTGACTCTGGGCAACAGCCCGGGGCCGAGGAGCAGCAGCCCCGAAAGAGCGCCGGGTCGCTGCGCGGCGTACACGACGGCCAGCTTGGCCGCCCAGCTGGAGGCGGCCAGGAAGATGGGCGTTGTCTGGTGTTGGGAGGAGACCAGCCGCACCATCTCCTCGACATCATCCAGGGCACGACCATAGCGCTCGAGGTGGCCGCGGGGGCCGCCACTGCGGCCCGAACCACGACGGTCCGGCCCATAGACAGCCACACCCTGGCGGTTGAGGTCGGCGGCTGTCTCCCCGAACCAGCCCGCGTGGCTGGCGATGCCGTGCAGGAAGATGATCACCGCCCACGGCGGCGAGCGCCCGCTGGACCAGCGAAGGTAGTGGAGGTTGACGCCGTCGCTGGCCGTGAGGAACCGGCTCTCGGCGGCAGGGCGGGTCATGCTTGCATTGTCGACTGGTGCCCATTCGCGGTCAACCGGACGTTTCCGCAGACTCGGCGGTCATGGGCCGTCCCGGATGGCGACGCGCTGGGTCCCGAGGTCCAGGGCCCCGTCCCCGGTAGCGATCGACGCGCTGATCTGATCCCCCGCCCTGAGGTAGGCGGGATTGCGTTCCTGGCGGGAGAAGAACACCCGCCACTTGAGCGGCGTCGGCAGCAGGTCCCCCAGCTTCTCGAGGACCGCCGGCGGCGCCTGCAGCGCGGTCCCGCCGGGCGTGCCGGTCAAGAGGAGATCGCCCGGGGCCAGCGGCTGGAACCGGGACAGCAGGGTCAGGGCCGCCGCCGGCCGAATGATCATGTCCGCAACCGTGCCGTCCTGACGCAGCTCGCCGTTCACCCACAGCCGCAGCCGCAGCTCCGGCAGCCGGCCGAAGTCCTCTGGGTCGAGGAGGACCAGGCGAGGCCCGGTCGGAGTGAAGGTCGGGTAGGACTTGCCCTCGTAGAACTGGCCATTCTCCAACTGCACGTCGCGGGCGCTGACGTCGTTGCACATCACCAGCCCGGCGACGTAGCTGGGCAGGTCGGCTTCGGTCACGGTGGTCCCGATTCGGAGTCGGCGCCCCATGACCAGGCCTACCTCGATCTCGTAGTCGAGCAGCCGCACATGCCGTGGCCTGAGGACGTCGTCGGTGGGCCCGCTCACCGACGCCGAGCTCTTGCGGAAGAACACCGCCGGCGGGCCCTCACCAACGCCGGACTCCTGGGCATGGCCACGGTAGTTGACCGCCTGGGCCACCACCCGGCACGGCGTCGTCACCGGCGACTGCAACGCCAGCTGGTCGACCGGCATCCCACTCCC
>DATABK010000110.1:0-3658 GCA_036259695.1 Actinomycetes bacterium
GGCGGAGAGTAGAGCATTGTCCGTTTACGATAGGGAACCGGCGTGAGGAACCCGTTCGAGGGGCCGAAGCTGCACAGCCCGTCGTTCGTGGACGCGCTGCGGGCCTACGCGCCGGACCTGCTGGAGGTCCGGGCGGCCTCAGGGACGGTGCCGGAGGTGCCGCACGGGACAACGGTGGCCGCGATCCGGTTCGCCGACGGGGTCGCCATGGGCGGGGACCGGCGGGCGACCGAGGGGATGAACATCGCCCAGCGGGACATCGAGAAGGTGTTCCCGGCCGACGACTTCTCGGCGGTGGCGATCGCCGGGGCGGCCGGGCCGGCGATCGAGATGGTGCGGCTGTTCCAGACCGAGCTGGAACACTACGAGAAGATCGAGGGCTCCCCGCTGTCGCTGGAGGGCAAGGCCAACAAGCTCGGCCAGATGGTCAGGGGCAACCTCCCCCTGGCCATGCAGGGCCTGGTCGTGGTGCCCCTGTTCTGCGGCTACGACACCCGCCGGCAGGCCGGCCGCATCTTCCGCTACGACGTCACCGGCGGCCGCTGGGAGGACGCCGACTTCCACGCCACCGGCTCCGGCGGCCGTGACGCCCGGGGCAGCCTGAAGAAGCGCTGGCGCCCCGACATCGACGGCGACACCGCCGTCGAGGTGCTGGTCGAGGCCCTGTACGACGCCGCCGACGAGGACGCCGCCACCGGCGGGCCCGACCTGGTCCGGGGCATCTTCCCGGTCGTGGCCACCGTCACCGCCCAGGGCTACCAGCGGGTACCCGACGACGAGCTGCGCAAGGCGGCCGAGCGCCTGGTCGCCGCCCGCGCCCAAGGAGAGGGCTGACCGGTGAGCGTTCCCTTCTACGTCCCGCCCGAGCAGCTCACCCGGGAGAAGGCCGAGTTCGCCCGCAAGGGCATCGCCCGCGGCCGGCCCCTGATCGTGCTCGAGTACGCCGGCGGGATCCTGTTCGTGGCCGAGAACCCCTCGACCCACCTGCACAAGGTGGCCGAGCTGTACGACCGGATCGCCTTCTGCGCCGTGGGGCGGTTCTCGGAGTTCGAGAACCTGCGCCAGGCCGGGGTCCGGCTGGCCGACATCCGCGGCTACGCCTACGGCCGCGAGGACGTCACCTCCCGCTCCATCGCCAACGCCTACTCCCAGACCCTCGGGCAGATCTTCGTCCAGGAGTTCAAGCCCTACGAGGTCGAGCTGTGCGTGGCCGAGGTCGGCATCGACGGCGCCCCCAACGCGATGTACCACATCGTGTTCGACGGCAACGTCTTCGACCGCAAGGGCTTCCTGGCCATGGGCGGCCAGAGCGACGAGCTCAACACCGAGCTCCAGCGCGGCTACGACGAGGACATGGAGCTGGACGCGGCCCTCCAGCTCGCCATGCGGGTGCTGCGCTCGGCCACCCCGGCCGGGGAGACGAGCGCCCGGCTCGAGGTCGCCGTCCTGGAACGGGACCGTCCCCGCCGCTCGTTCCGCCGCCTCACCGAGGAGGACGTCCAGTCCCGGGCCGGCGAACCCGCCTCGTGACCCCGTAGCGCCGTGACCCACCCCCCGCCCGGCGGCGCCGGCTGGCAGGAGCCCTCGACCCCGGGGGCCCGGCAGCAGGACGACGACCGCCCGGCGTGGCTGCGGCAGCCGGCCCCAGGGCCTTCGGGACCCGGCTGCAAGGGGCGGGGGTGGACGCCGACGCCGCCGCCTGAGCCGCCGCGCCGGCGGCGGGTCGGCCCGCTGACCGCGGTGCTGATCCTGCTGCTGGTGGTCGGGCTGGCCGCGGGCGGGCTGGTGTTCGCCACCCGCCGGGAGCAGCCGGCGACAACGGCCGCCGGGACCACCGCCGGGGGACCAGCGAACCAGGCGCCGTCCACCCCGACGACCCGCGCCCCGGCGGCCACGCCGGCCGGGCCGGGGGTCCGGGCCGTGCAGCGTGACGTGGCCGAGCTGCGGGAGCTGGAGTTCGAGCGGCGGGTCCCGGTGACCGTGGAGTCGCCCGACAAGCTCGCCAGGCGGCTCCTGCGGGTCCTGGCCTCCGAGACCGACGAGGACGAGCTGCGCCGCCAGGGCCGGGCCATGGAGCTGCTCGGCGAGCTGCCCGCCGGCACCGACCTGCCCCGCCTCCTCAACCGGGTCCAGGCCGAGAGCGTGCTCGGCTTCTACGTCCCCGGCCGGCGGCCGCCCAAGGGCGCCCTGTACGTCCGCTCCAGCCGCGGCCTCGACCCCTACGCCAAGATCATCCTGGCCCACGAGCTGACCCACGCCGTCACCGACCAGCGCTTCGACCTGACCCGGGCCGACCGCCTGGCCGCCGCCACCGCCCGCGAGGACGAGCTGGCCGCCTACTCCGCCCTGGTCGAGGGCGACGCCACCCTGACCATGCAGCGGTACCTGGCCGAGCGGCTCACCCCGGCCGAGCAGGCCGACGCCGGCCTGGTCGCCTCCACCCAGCGCACCCCCGAGCGCGACGCCGCCCCGGCGGTCATCCGCGAGTCGATGCTCTTCCCCTACGAGGCCGGCCTGCGCTTCGTCCGCGCCCTCTATGCCCAGGGCGGCTGGGACGCCGTCAACCGCGCCTACCGCGACCCCCCGGCCTCGACCGAGCAGCTGCTCCACCCCGAGCGCTACCTCGGCAACCGTGACCAGCCCGAGCAGGTCACCGTCGCCGACCTGAGCGGCCGCCTCGGCCCCGGCTGGCGCCCGGCCGCCGAGTTCGGCTTCGGCGAGTTCGACGCCCGCCTCCTCCTCCAGGGCGAGCTCCCCGTGACCGCCGCCGAGACCGCCGCCGAAGGCTGGGACGGCGGCCGCGTCCGCACCTTCCAGCGGGGCTCCAGGACCGCCATGGCCCTCCGAACCGTCTGGGACTCCACCGCCGAAGCCACCCAGTTCTGCGGCGCCATGCGCAACTGGGCCACCGGCCGCTTCGGTCCCCCCACCCGCACATCCAGCGGCCTCCGCTGGTCCGACCGTGGCCAGCACACCGCCCTCCTCTGCCGCGGCTCCCGCGCCGCCTGGCTGTCAGCCCCCGACCGCCCCTCCCTCGACCGGTTGACGAGCGGCCTCGGCAACCCCTGACCACCGGCGCACGCCGCACCCGCGCCCCTGGGCCGCGTTGACGGGGATCGGGGGGCCGGGGACCATGGAAGTACAGATACGACGTGCCGTGACCGACGACCTGTACGGCGGCTGCCCGTCACCGCTGGCCGCCCGGATCTGAGGAGCTGACGCTGGGACGATGGACCGACCGCCGCCCGCTGGCGTTGTCGGTCGCCGTCGGGCTGGTGGCGCTGCTGCTGGGGGCGACCCGGCCGGACCGGTCGCCGCCGCTGTTCGGGGCTGGGCTGCTGGGCGGCCGGGACGCCCTGGTCTCGATTCCGCCCGACCAGGTGGACGGGGCCGCCTACCTGGAGGGGAGCACGGTGCTGCGGCTGGCCGACGGCCGGCTGCGGCACCTGCCTCCGGGAGCGTCCGATCCGGTCAGCGGGCCGCCTGACGACCCGGGGGCGCTGGCCGTGGCCGCCGAGGAGCGGGCCTGGCTGGCCGCCGGGACGGTCCCCGGGGTGTCCGAGGCCGAACGGGAGGTGGCGGCCCGGTCGCTGCTGTTCCTGCGCCTGCTGGTCCGGCCGGGCGGTGCCGCCCTGGCCGCCCAGACCCCCTACTGGGC
>DATABK010000111.1:0-1719 GCA_036259695.1 Actinomycetes bacterium
TGTCGATTGGCAGCTAGCGTCGCCGTCCGGCGGCGGGTCGGGTTGGGGGTACGGGGTGGCGGGGCCCTGCTGCGCGGGACCGTCACCCTGTACCTCAGCCTGATCGTCGTCCTCCCCCTGACCGCGGTGGTCTGGCGCTCCGGCCGCGACGGCTGGGGCGCCTTCTGGGAAGCCGCGACCCAGCCCCAGGCCCTGGCCGCGCTGCGCCTCACCTTCGCGGTCGCCCTCCTGGTGGCCGCCGGGAACGCAGGTATGGGCACGGTCATCGCCTGGGTGCTGGTCCGCGACGAGTTCCCGGGCAAGAAAGTCGTCAACGCCCTGATCGACCTGCCCTTCGCCCTGCCGACGATCGTGGCCGGGATCACCCTGCTCGCCCTGTACGGCAACAACAGCCCGGTCGGGATCAACATCGGCTACAGCCGGCCCGGGGTCGTGCTCGCCCTGGCCTTCGTCACCCTGCCGTTCGTGGTCCGCTCGGTCCAGCCGGTGCTGATGACCATGGAGCCGGACATGGAGGAGGCGGCCCGCTGCCTGGGTGCCGGCCCGCTGACCAGCTTCCGGCGGATCGTGCTCCCGACCATCGCCCCGGCCCTGCTGGCCGGCGCCGCCCTGGCCTTCGCCAGGGCCGTGGGCGAGTTCGGCTCGGTGGTCATCCTGTCCGGCAACATCCCCTACCGGACCGAGGTCGCCTCGGTGCACGTGTTCTCGCTGGTCGAGAACGACGACGTCGGCAGCGCGGCCGCCGTGTCGGTGGTCCTGCTGGCCACCTCGGTGCTGGTCCTGGCCGGGCTCAACCTGATCCAGCGCCGGAGGACCCGCCATGCCGACTAGGTTCGCCCGCCTGCCGCTGCGGTTCCTGGCCCTCGGCTACCTGGCCATGGTCCTGCTGGTGCCGGTGGGGGCGGTCATCTGGCGGGCCTTCGGGGACGGCATCGCCCCGGTCTGGCAGGCCGTCACCACCCCGGACGCGCTCCATGCCTTCTGGCTGTCGCTGCTGATCGCGGCCATCGCCGTGCCCCTCAACACCGTGTTCGGGATCATCTGCGCGGTCGTGCTCGTCCGCCACCGCTTCCCGGGCCGGCGGCTGCTCGACGCCGTCATCGACCTCCCCTTCGCCATCTCCCCGGTGGTCATCGGGCTGGCCCTGATCCTGGTCTACGGCCAGGCCGGGTGGCTCGGCAGCTGGCTGGCCGGGCGCGGCATCCAGGTCATCTTCTCCCTCCCGGGCATGGTCCTGGCCACCGTGTTCGTCTCCCTGCCCTATGTCGTCCGGGAGGTCGCCCCGGTGGTGCGTGAGGTCGGCACCGACCAGGAGGAGGCCGCCTGGACCCTCGGGGCCTCCCCCTTGCGGGCGTTCCTCCAGGTCACCCTGCCCGCGATCCGCTGGGGGGTGGCCTACGGGGTGGTCCTGACCACCGCCAGGGCCCTCGGGGAGTTCGGCGCGGTCACGATCGTGTCCGGCCGCCTGGCCGGCCAGACCGAGACCCTGACCCTGTACGTGGAGAACCGCTTCGAGGCCTTCGACCTCACCGGCGCCTATGCCGCCTCGCTCACCCTGGCCGTGCTCGCCCTGCTCGTCCTGCTGGCAATGACCCGGCTCCAACGCAAGGAAGGCCGCTAGATGTCCATTCTCGTTCGCAACGCGACCCGCCGCTTCGGGGACTTCACCGCCCTCGACGACGTGTCGGTGGAGATCCCCAGCGGCTCCCTGACCGCCCT
>DATABK010000112.1:0-5478 GCA_036259695.1 Actinomycetes bacterium
AGATCGTGCCCGAGTACGAGCGTGGGGTGATCTTCCGCCTCGGCCGGATCATCGGAGCCAAGGGGCCGGGACTGTTCTTCATCATCCCCGTGGTGGACCGCATGGTCCGCGTCTCCCTGCGCACCATCACGATGGACATACCCCCGCAGGACGTCATCACCAAGGACAACGTCACCGTACGGGTCAACGCCGTCACCTACTTCAACGTCGTCGACCCGGTCCGGGCGGTGGTCGCCATCGAGAACTACATCTTCGGGACCTCCCAGGTCGCTCAGACGACCCTGCGCAGCATCCTCGGCCAGGTCGACCTGGACGAGCTACTGATCAAGCGCGACGACATCAACCAGCGACTCCAGCAGATCATCGACCAGCTCACCGACGCCTGGGGCATCAAGGTCACCCTGGTCGAGGTGAAGGACGTCGAGCTGCCCGAGACCATGCGCCGGGCCATGGCCGCCCAGGCCGAGGCCGAGCGCGAGCGGCGGGCCAAGGTCATCCACGCCCTCGGCGAGAAGGAGGCGGCCAGCACCCTGGGTGAGGCCGCGGTGGTGCTGGAGGCCCACCCGGCAGCCATGCAGCTGCGGGTCCTGTCGACTATGGCCGAGGTGTCGGCCGAGCGGAACTCGACCCTGATCTTCCCACTGCCGATCGAGCTGATGCGCCTGGTCGACACCATGCGCGGGTCGGCTGTCGTGCGGGAGCCGGAACCGAGCGGCCGATGAGCCAGCCCGTCATCCGGGCGGTGGCACTGAGCAAGCGCTTCGGGAGCGTGGAGGCCCTGCGCGATCTCGACCTCGAGGTCCAGCCGGGCGAGGTGTTCGGCTACCTGGGGCCGAATGGGGCCGGCAAGACCACCACCATCCGGCTGCTGCTCGACTTCATCCGCCCCACCAGCGGCCGCATCGAGGTCCTCGGGGGCACCGGCGCCGACCCGGCGGTGCGGCGCCGGATCGGCTACCTCCCCGCCGAGCTGCCGATCGACCCGCGCTGGACCGCCCAGGACCTGATCGACTTCTACGGCAAGCTGCGCGGCGGCGTCGACGCCGGCTGGGTCCAGGAGCTGCTGGGCCGCTTCGACCTGGACCCGTCCCGGCGGGTCGGGGAGCTGAGCACCGGCAACCGACGCAAGGTCGGCATCGTGCAGGCGGTCATCCACCGCCCCGAGCTGCTCGTCCTGGACGAGCCGTCCAGCGGCCTGGACCCCCTGTTGCAGTACGAGTTCCAGCAGCTGGTCCGGGAGCTGGCCGGCGCAGGGATGACGGTGTTCCTGTCCAGCCACGTGCTGCCCGAGGTCGAGGCGCTAGCCGGCCGGGTGGCCATCCTGCGCCGGGGCGCGCTAGTCACCGTCGCCGAGGTCGAGGAGCTGCGCCAGCAGGCCCGCCAGCGGATCGAACTGCGACTGGCCCGGCCGGCCGACCCCGTGCGCTTCGCCGGGGTCCCCGGCGTGGTCGAGGCCCAGGCTGACGACACCCGGATCCGCCTGGTCGTCGAGGGCCCGGTCGGTCCGACCCTGCGGGCCGCGGCCGGGCTGGAGGTGCAGCGCATCGTCACCCACGAGGCCGACCTGGAGGATGTCTTCCTCAGCTACTACCAGGAGCAGCCAGCATGATCGTCGCCGCCCGCCTGGTCCGGGACCGCCGCTGGTCAACGCTGTGGTGGGCGCTCGGCTTCGTCGGGCTCACCCTGTTCACCGCTGCGCTGTATCCCTCGATCAAAAACCAGCCGTCGCTGGAGGAACTGCTGGCCAACATGCCCCAGGCGCTACGGTCGGCGATCGGTTACGACGCGGCCGTCCCGCTGTCGTCGCCGGCCGGCTACCTCCAGGCCCGGCTGTTCTCCACCCTGGCACCGCTCTTGGCGGTGGTGTTCGGCATCGGCGCCGGAGCGGGGGCGATCGGCGGCAGCGAGGAGGCCGGCACCCTGGAGCTGCTGCTGGCCAACCCCGTTACCCGCGGCCGCGTCCTGCTCGAGCGGTACCTGGCCACCTTCGGGTTGCTGGCGGGCCTGGTCGCCGTACTCGCGGTGGCGCTGCTCATCCTCGGCCCGCCGTTCGGGGCGCTGGAAGGCATCCCGACCGGTAACGTGGTTGGGGCGTGCGTCGCCGTCTTCGCCCTCGGACTGCTGCATGGCTCGCTCGCCTTCGCGATCGGCGCCGCCGCTGGCCGTCGTGGCGTGGCCGTGGCAGTAGCGACCGCCGTGGCCGTCGCCGGCTACCTGGTGGAGACCGTTCTGGCCGCCGCCGGCGACCTGGGGATCGTGCGTCAGCTCAGCCCCTGGCACTGGTACCTGGACCGCAACCTGCTCGCAGAGGGCGCCACCCTCGCCGCCATCCTGCTTCCGCTGGCTGTCAGTGCCGTCCTAGTGGCCACCGCCTGGGCCCTGTTTCGCCGGCGCGACCTGCGATAAGCCAAGGAACGAAGCACCGAAATGCGCACGACCGGAAGGGCGCCACGTCCTCCCTTCGTCAATGGCTGGGCGCTGGTGGTCCGCCACCTTGCCGACTGGTTCCGCTTCCATCGTCGGACCACGCCTGGCCAGCGACCGAGCCCGGGTTCATCGCCCGACCGACCGTCCTGCACCCCGACCCGACATTGTCCGAGGACAGCAATGCACCAGTGGTACGACTGGCCGGCACGAGAGGCCGCTACTGCTTACGCCAAGGTGTCGTTCACGAGATCGGCTTGTGAGCAATCTGTCAGCACACCTGCCTCGCGAAGCCATGCGTTGCATGACCTCGCCTTGACCTGGCAATGCCGATGACCTGCAACGATGTGGTGCAGAGCATGGTGCCGGAAGGCAGTGTGCGCGGGCTGCACTCGCTTCACACGGCAGAGGCCACAGGTTCGAAACCTGTCACGCCCACCAGGCAAAATGCTTCTCATGGCTCTCCGTTAACGGCGGTTGCCAGAAGGTCATTGCCTGTGACTAGTGAACACCTCTCCACCGCACTAACAACGGACACAGCGACACCACGCTTGGAGACGGCTCACTTCGGTAATGGACAGCACGACCGGGAAAGAGCGCATAACTTCGCCTCAGGACAACCGAATACTTCGGCTCCGACGGTCGAGCGTGACCCTGCGCCGCGTTCTGCCCAACCAGTCCATACCGAGCGCACGCATCTCTACCACGGTGAACGACTGATCCGCTCGTGTGCGGGGCAGCCGGCAGGGGCCTGCCTTGCCGGACAAGGTCCGCCACGCGGAGTGGCGCTGCCCCACGAGCGGGCGTGTCTGGTCCACGTCTGGTCCAGACCCCTCCGCCCGGCTGGCCGGGGCAGAGCTCAGCGGGCCCGGGTCCCGGCGGTCATGCCGGACTTGTCCGCCGAGGCCAGCAGGCGGCCGGTCTCCTCGGGCGGGAGGGGCCTGGCGAACAGGAAGCCCTGGCCGAGCCGGTAGCCGAGCTGCTCCAGCCGCTCGGCCTGCGCCTGGGTCTCGATGCCCTCGGCGACCGCGTCCAGGTTGAGGGCCTGCGCCATCTGGATGATGGCCGCGGCCACGGCCGCCTGCCGGTCGGTGCTGGTGACCCCGTCGACGAAGGACTTGTCCAGCTTGAGGATGTCGACCGGGCAGGTCCGCAGCAGCCCGAGGGAGGACTGGCCGGTGCCGAAGTCGTCGAGCGCCAGGCGCACGCCCTGGCGGTGCAGCGCCTCCAGCGTCTGCAGGACGTGTCCGCCGCTGAGGATGGCGCTCTCGGTAACCTCCAGCACCAGGTGGTGCGGCGCCAGGTGGGCGTCGCGGAGGACGTCCGCCACCTCGGCGGCGAAGCCGTGTTCCTGAAGCTGGCGGACGGCCACGTTGACGCCGATGGTGGCCGCCACGCCGGCCGCCTGCCACTCGGCGGCCTGGCGGCATGCCTCCTGGAGCACCCAGCGGCCGAGCGGCACGATCAGGCCGGTGCGCTCGGCGGCGGGAATGAAGGCGGCCGGCGGGACCGTGCCACGGGTCGGGTGCCGCCACCGGACCAGCGCCTCCGCGCCGACGGCACGCCCGTCGGGCAGGCCCACGATCGGCTGGTACTCGAGGTAGAGCTGGCCGCCGTGGAGTGCCCGGCGCAGCTCGGCCCCGAGCTGGGCGTGCTCGAGGATGCGGGCGTCCATCCCCGGGGCGTAGACCACATAGCCGCCCTTGCCGCGCTCCTTGGCCGTGTACATCGCCACGTCCGCGTTGCGCAGCAGCTGGCCAGCGTCCTCGTCGGGCTGGCCGATGGCCACGCCGATGCTCGCCTGCACCAGGAGCGTGTGCCCGTCGATGACGATCGGCTGGGCGAACGCGGCCAGCGTCCGCTCGACGATCTCGGCCACGGCGTCCGCCTGGACCCGCTCCAGCAGCAGGGCGAACTCATCGCCGCCCAGCCGGGCGACGGTGTCGCCGGGCCGCACGCAGCGGCGTAGCCGCTCGGCCACGGCGACCAGGAGCGCGTCGCCGACCGCGTGCCCGAGCGTGTCGTTGATCGACTTGAAGTCATCCAGGTCGATGAGGAGGACGGCCAGGCGGTCGGCCTGCGGCTGGGGGGAGAGCGCGGCCTGGATCCGCTCGGCGAACAGGGCGCGGTTGGCCAGCTGGGTGAGCGCGTCGTGTGAGGCCTGGTGGCGCAGTTGCTGCCCCTGGTGGCGGAGCTGGTCCAGCAGGCGCGCGTTGTCGTGGAGGGCGGCGAGCTGGCGCACCGCCACCAGCGCGGTGATGGTGACTACGCCGACGACCACGACCAGCCCGCGCCCGTCGGGGGGTCCCACGGCGACCACTAGCAGCAGCGCATCCGTGGCGGCCACGGCGACGTAGGGCAGCAGGCTGTACGGCCGGGCCGGTCGCCGCCGCCGCGGCTGCTGGTGGCTGGCCACGGCCTGCCGCTGGCGCTCGCCGCCGTACGAGACGATCAGGGAGACGACCGGCAGGGCCAGCTGGGTGACGGCCAGGTGCGGCTGGTCGGCGATCAGCGGCGTCACCCCGGAGCTGAGCCCGCCGCCCAGCAGGCCGAGGGCGAGCAGGCGCAGCGCGCCAGCGTCCACCGGCTCGGCGCCCGCCAGCACGACCTTGGAGGCCGCGGCCACGGCCAGCACGGCCAGGGTGGCCACGAAGACCGACCCCCAGACCGAGCCGGCGCCCCAGCTCGTCAGCATCGGGCTGAGGACGAGGTACCAGATGAACAGGGCGGCGCCGAGCATGACCGTGAGCGCGTCCAGGCCCAGGCGCAGCCGGGCGCCGCGGGACCGGTCGCCCATGGGGATCCGCAGCAAGGCCCAGAGCACGACGAGGACGGCGAGCAGGAAGAGCAGGAGGGCGTCGGGCGGGACGCTTCCCGGCGGGGCCGGCTGCGACCGCGTCAGGGCATGCCAGACTTGGAGCAGCACGCCCACCACGGTCAGGACGCAGACCAGGCTGAGCTTGGTCCAGAAGCGCCGGGCGGCGTCCGGCAGGCCGGGGGCCGCGGCGGCCCGCCCCAAGACCGTCGCGGTCAGCGCGGCCGACAGCGGCGGCG
>DATABK010000113.1:0-7825 GCA_036259695.1 Actinomycetes bacterium
GGCGACGTCGAGCTCGACCTGGCCGCCCTGGAGGAGCTCGGGGTGCTCGCCGACCGCGCCGACGAGGGCTACCTGCTGCAGATCTTCTCCAGGATGGCCCAGGATCGGCCGACAGTCTTCTTCGAGCTGATCGAGCGGCACGGCGCCCGCGGGTTCGGCGAGGGCAACTTCAAGGCGTTGTTCGTGGCCCTGGAGCGCGAGCAGGCGCTCCGCGGCAACCTGTAGGGCCAGCAACTCGCAGGGCCAAGGAGGTCTCATCAACCATGTCTCAGCCAACCGAGGAGCGCGGCGTCACCTACCTCACCCCCGAGGCCTACGAGCGGCTCTCCAGCGAGCTGAACGAGCTCAAGACCGAGGGGCGGGAGCGGGTCTCCCAGGCCATCGGCACGGCCCGCGAGCACGGCGACATCCGCGAGAACGCCGACTACGACGCGGCCAAGAACGAGCAGGGGATGATGGAGGCTCGCATCCGCCAGCTGGAGACCCTGCTCGGCTCGGCCGTGGTCGGCGAGGTGGCCGGGACCAGCGGGGTGGCCGGCCCGGGCACGGTGGTCGTCCTGGACATCGCCGGCGAGGAGGAGACCTACTTCCTCGGCAGCCGCGAGGAGGCCATCGAGGGCATGGACGTGCTCAGCGTCCAGTCGGCCCTCGGCCAGGCGGTGTCGGGCCGCAAGGTCGGCGACGAGTTCAGCTACGTCACCCCGACCGGCCGTGAGCTGCCGGTGAAGCTCCTCAAGGCCGAGCCCCGCACCTGACCGGCACCCAGTGGCCTGACTGGCCGGCCGGGCCGGCGGGCCACCCGTCGGGCGACCTCGGCCTCGGGCTGGTCGGGGCCGGGCGGTTCGGGGCGGTGATCCTGGAGGCGGCGGCCGAGCTGCCCGGGTTGCGGCCGGTGGCCGTGGCCGACCGCGACCGGGCCCGGGCCGACGCCCTGGCCGCCGTCCACCGGGTCGAGGCCTGCGACCCGGAGCGCCTGCTGGCCGACCAGCGGGTCTCGGTGGTGGCCATCGCCACCCCGCCGGCCGACCATGCCCGCCTGGCCCTGGCCGCGCTCGGCTCCGGCCGGCACGTGTTCTGCGAGCAGCCGCTGGCGACCAGGCTGGAGGACGCCACCGAGGTCCTGGCCGCGGCCGGAGGCCCCGGCGCCCCCCGCCTGCTGGTCGACCAGCCGCTGCGCCGCGACCCCCTGTACGCCCTGGTCGGCCGGCTCCAGCAGGCGGTGCTGGGCCCGCTCCGGCGCGTCGCCCTCGAGAACCTGGCCGGCGACGAGCGGCTGGGACCCGGCCACTGGTTCTGGGACCGCGAGGTCAGCGGGGGCATCCCGGTGGAGCACGGGGTGCACTTCTTCGACGCCGCCGCCTGGCTGCTCGGCTCCCAGCCCGAGCGGGTCCAGGCCCTGGAGGCGGGCCGGCCCGACGGCCGGGTCGACACCGTCCTGGTCGCGGCCGGCCACCCCGGCGGGGCCACGGCCAGCTACGCCCACAGCTTCGGCCGCCCCGACCGGGCCGAGTCGGTGTGGGTCACCCTCGACTGGGGCGAGGTCGCCAGCGGCCGCCTCTACGGGTGGCTCCCGGTCGAGCTGGAGCTGGACATCCGGACCGACGGCGCCGGCCTGACCGCCGTCCAGGCCCTGGCCACCGACCAGCGGGCCGCCCTGGCCGTCGGCGGCTACCGCCCCAGCGGGGCCGAGCGCATCACCCTGGAGCTGGCCGGCCGCGGCCAGCCCGGCCGCTGGGACCTCCACCTCCGCGCCACCCTCGGCGGCTCGGCCGCCAGACCCCGCGCCTACCGCGAGTGCGTCCGCGCCGGCCTGGCCGACCTCCTCGCCACCATCACCACCGGCGGAAGCCCAACCATCCCCCCCAGCGACGCCTGGACCAGCCTGGCCACCGCCCTGGCGGCCCAGGCGTCGGCCACCACCGGCACCGCCACCCGCCCGGCCCCGCTCCCGCTGTAGATCGGGGCCGCGGTTACCCCGGGCGGATGTTCTGGTTGCGGCGGAACACGTTGGCCGGGTCCCAGGTGCGTTTGAGGGCGACCAGGCGGTCGTACTTGGCCGGGCCGTAGGCGCCGCGGACGGCGGTCTGGTCGAGCTGGCCGAGGTCGTTGACGTAGTTGACCGAGGTGGCGAAGGGGCGCAGGGCGGCCATGGCGTCGCGGCCCCAGGCGACCCGGGCCGGGTCCTCGGCCGGGTTGTCCCAGACGGCCTCGGTGATCAGCCAGAGGGCGGCGTCGCGGCCGCTGAAGGCGGTGGCGGCCTCGGGGACCCGGCCGAAGGCGCCGCCCAGCGACAGCAGCCCGACCCCGCAGTCGGGGCCGGGGGCGGCGGCCAGCAGGGCCCCTATCCGGTCGACGGCGCCGTCGGCCAGGGACTCCAGCAGCAGGCCCTTCCAGTAGTAGCGCCTGCCCCAGCGGTAGTGGTCGTCGCTCTCGGACTGGAGCTCCAGGTACGACCGGGGGGCGAAGGTGTCCAGGGCCGGGCCGAGGGCGCGCAGTGGGGCCAGGTCGCGCTCGGCGTCGGGCCGGGGGCCGCAGTGGGTGGCGTTGACGACCACCACCGGGCGGCCGGCCACGGCCGGCGGGAACGGCGGGCCGGGCGGGGCCACGAACCAGCCCATGCCGGCCGTGACCTCGTCGGGGGCGGCGGCCATGGCGGCGGTGAAGGCGGCCGCGACCTCACGGGCCCGCTCGATCGGGTAGACGGCGATGCCGGCCACCACCTCCGGCCCGACCGGGTGGAGGCGGAGCTCGAAGGAGGTGGCGATGCCGAAGTTGGCCCCGGCCCCGCGCAGGCCCCAGAACAGCTCCGGCGCGTGGTCGGCGTCGGCCCGGACCCGGTCGCCGTCGGCGGTCACGAGCTCGACCGCGACCAGGTTGTCGAGGGTCAGCCCGTGCCTGCGGGTGAGCCGCCCGACCCCGCCGCCGAGGGTCAGCCCGCCGACCCCGGTGTGGGAGACGTGCCCGGTCGGGCAGGCCAGCCCGTACGCCTGGGCCCGGCGGTCGAGCTCGCCGAGCAGCGCCCCGCCGCCGGCCGTGGCCAGCCGCCGGTCGGGGTCGACCCGGACCCCGGCCATCGGCGACAGGTCGATCACCAGGCCGCCGTCGCAGGTCGAGAACCCCGGGTAGCTGTGGCCGCCCCCGCGCACGGCCACCAGCAGGTCGTGCTCGCGGGCCAGGCGGACGGCCGCGACCACGTCCTCGACGCCGGCGCAGCGGGCCACGGCCGCCGGGGAGGCGTCGGCGGTGGCGTTCCAGACCGCCCGGGCCCGGTCGTACCCCGGGTCCCCGGGCAGCACGACCTGCCCCCGGACCCGCTCCCGGAGCCCCCGCAGGGCGGCACCGGCCCGGCCCTGCGGCGTCCGCGGCGCCCGCGGCTCGGCCGTCATGTCCGGTCGGCCAGGCCGAGCAGGACGCCGTCGAGGATGTCGGCCTCGCTGGCGATGACCTCGCGGAGGCCGAACCGCTGGGTGAGCTCGTCGAGGAGGAGGGCGCCGGCGGCGATGACGTCCTCGCGGCCCTTGGCCATCACCGGCAGGGCGGCCCGCTCGGCGACGGTCATGGCGGCCAGCTTGCCGGCCACGGCGGTGATCTCGGCCGCGCCGACGGCCTGGCGGTGGATACGGCGGGGGTCGTAGGCGTCCAGGCCGAGGGCGATCGCGGTGACGGTGGTGACCGTGCCCGCGACCCCGACGACCCGGGTCGCGGCCGCCGGGTCGAGGACCTCGGCGACCCGGTTCAGGTGGCCGGCGACGTCGGCCCGGAGCGCGGCCGCCTCGGCGGCTGATGGCGGGTCGTGGTGCAGGTGGCGCTCGAACAGCCGCACGCAGCCGATGTCCAGGGAGACCATGGCCCGGGCGGCGGTGCCGTCGCCGACGATGAGCTCGGTCGACCCGCCGCCGATGTCGACCACCAGCGTCGGCCGGTCATCGAGGAGCCCCGATGCATCGGTGGGGCCGGCGCGGCCCCCCCGAACCCCCCCGGCGGTGGCGCCGCGGTAGGTGGCGGCCGCCTCGGCCTGACCGGTCAGGACCTCGGCCTGGACGCCGAGGAGGTCGCGGACGCCGTCCAGGAACACCTGGCGGTCGGCGGCGTCCCTGGTCGCGCTGGTCGCGACCAGCCGGCGGTGTTCGACGCCAAGGCGCCGGCAGGTCTCGGCGTAGCCGGCCAGCACCTCCAGGGTCCGGGCCAGGGCGGCCGGGTGGAAGTGGCCGGTGCGGTCGACGCCCTTGCCGAGCCGGGTGATCACCATCTCCCGGGCGTGCTCGGCCACGATCGTCCCGCCGTCGACGTCGGCCACCAGCAGCCGGGTCGAGTTGGTCCCGACGTCCAGGGCGGCCAGCCGCGCCATCAGGCCCCGGGGTCGACGCAGGGGCCGGGGCAGTCGACCGGGTCGACGGCCTGGCTGACGATCCGGCCGACCGGGTCGGCGCCGGTGGCGGCCTGGTGGGCGTAGAGGGCGTGGAGGCACTTCACCCGCCCCGGGAGGCCGCCGACGCCCGGGTCCCCGGGCAGGTGGGCCATGGCGTCGCGCTGGGCCAGGTAGCTGGCGTGGGCGGCGGCGTGGGCGGCGGCCAGGTCGGGCTCGGCGGCGACCCGCTCGCTGAGGGTGGCGTTCCAGCCGGCCGCCTCCAGCCGGCCGACGGCCACCCGGGCCGCCGGGCAGGCCAGCCAGTACAGGGTCGGGAACGGGGTGCCGTCGGGCAGCAGCGGGGCCGTGCGGACCACCGCCGGCAGCCCGTAGCGGCAGCGGGCGGCCACGGCGACCGAGCCGCGGACCTCCCGGCCGATCTCGGCCTCGATCAGCCGCCGGTCGGCCTCGCCGGCCTCGGGCAGCCCGGCCGCCCACTCCGGCTCGGCCCGTGGGTCAGCCGGAGGGGTCCGGGGAGCCCCCGGGGGGTGCCCCGGTGGATCAGGGGGCGCGCCGGGACGGCGCCACGGGAGGCGGAGGGGGTCGGGGAGGGCGCTGGGGTCGGGCCGGGCCGGGGACCGGGCCGGGGTGCGGGGCAACGGCTACCCGCGCCGGCCCTCGCGCTGGCGCTTGACGTCGACCAGCCGTTCCTCGCTGGAGCGCATGAACCGCTTGAGCTTCTGCTCGAACTCGGGGTCCTTGGCGGCCCGGCGGGGCCGGCTCGCCTCGGGCTGCCAGTCGGAGGCGGCCTGCTTGATCGACAGGTCGATCTTGCCGTCCTCCTTGACCCCGACGACCTTGACCGTCACCGCGTCGTCGATGCGCAGGTGCTCCTCGACCGAGCGCACGTAGTTGCGGTCGATCTCGGAGATGTGGACGAGGCCCGTCTCGCCCGACTCGAGCTTGATGAACGCTCCGTAGGGTGCGATCCGAACGACGGTGCCCGGGACGATCGCCCCGATCTCGGCACTCATGCTGGCGACCAGCGCTCCTTTCAGCTGAAGAACCGGGCCGAGTCGGCTCGGCCCACAACCATCGTAGGGATGGCCCTCCGGGAGCGTCAACAATTTCACGAGCGGCGTGGTTGGGCCGGCTCGTCCGGGTTCAGCGCAGCCAGCCGGTCAGTCCCTGCCAGGCGCGCTTGTACCAGGGCGGATCGGCCTCGGCGGCCGCGGCCGCCTGGACGGCGGCGCCGGCCGGCGGGGTGCCGGTGACCACCCAGGCCTCCTCGCCCGGGGCGACCACGTGGTAGTCCCGCTTGGCCAGCTGCTGGACGTAGGCCGGGTCCAGAAGCCGCTTGCGCTCGGTCTCGAGGCGGGCGTTCTCGGCCGCAAGGGCCGCCTGCTTGGCCTCGAGCCGCTCGATGCGGTCCTGCTGGGAGACGTACTGGCGCAGCGGGTAGACGGCGGTCGCGGCCAGCGCGAACAGGGCGAGCAGGAGCACCGCGCCCCGTGGGGTGAGGCCCAGCGGCGGCCGCGGCTCCTGGCTCACGACCCGCCCGCGGGGTAGGTCCGGGGGAACGCCTGGCGGCCTGGGTAGCGGGCGATGTCGCCGAGCTGGTCCTCGATCCGCAGCAGCTGGTTGTACTTGGCCACCCGGTCGGTGCGGGCGGGGGCGCCGGTCTTGATCTGCCCGGAGCTGACGGCCACGGCGATGTCGGCGATGGTGGTGTCCTCGGTCTCGCCGGAGCGGTGGCTGACCACCGCCGTGTAGTTGCTGCGGTGGGCCAGGTCGATGGCGTCGAAGGTCTCGGTGAGGGTGCCGATCTGGTTGACCTTGATGAGGATCGAGTTGGCCGCGCCCTCGTCCAGGCCGCGCTGGAGGCGCTCCACGTTGGTGACGAACAGGTCGTCGCCGACCAGCTGGAGCTTGTCGTCGAGGGCCTCGGTGAGGGCGACCCAGCCGGCCCAGTCGTCCTCGGCCAGGCCGTCCTCGATCGACACGATCGGGTAGCGGTCGGCCAGGGTGCGCCACAGCTCGATCATGCCGTCCGAGTCGAGGGTGCGGCCGTCGCCGGCCAGTTCGTAGCGGCCCTCCCGGTACAGCTCGGTGCAGGCCGGGTCCATGGCCAGGGCGACGTCGGCCCCCGGCTCGAAGCCGGCCTTGCCGATGGCCTGGACGAGCAGCTCCAGGGCGGCCTCGTTGCCGGGCAGGTCGGGGGCGAAGCCGCCCTCGTCGCCGATCCCGGTGCTGAGGCCGCGCTCCTTGAGCACCGACTTGAGGGCGTGGTAGACCTCGGCCCCCATGCGCAGCCCCTCGGCGAACGAGGGGGCGCCGACGGGCACGACCATGAACTCCTGGAAGTCGACGTCGTTGTCGGCGTGGGCGCCGCCGTTGAGCACGTTCATCATCGGCACCGGGAGCACATAGGCGCTGAGGCCGCCAAGGGACCGGTACAGCGGCACGCCCAGGGAGTCGGCGGCCGCCCTGGCCACCGCCATCGAGACCCCCAGGGTGGCGTTGGCCCCGAGCTTGGACTTGTTGTCGGTGCCGTCGGAGTCGATCAGGACCCGGTCGACGGCCCGCTGGTCGTACGGGTCCGGGGCCTCCTCGAGGATGGCCCTGGCCAGGGTCTCGTTGACATTGCGGACGGCGTTGCGGACCCCCTTGCCGCCGTAGCGGTCGCCGCCGTCGCGCAGCTCGACGGCCTCGAACTGGCCGGTGGAGGCGCCGGAGGGGACGATGGCCCGGCCAAAGCCGCCGTCGTCGAGGTGGACCTCGCACTCAAGGGTCGGATTGCCACGGGAGTCCAGGACCTCCCGGGCGACGACGAGTTCGATGGTGGCCATGGGGAAGCCTTCCTGCGGGGCTGGTGCGGACGGCGGCGTCGGCGAGCATATCATCGCCACCGATCGCCACTAAGGAACAAACCAGAATTGGAGGGAGAGATGACCGAACCGGCCCTGCCCCGGCGGGGGGTGAGCCGCTGGCGCGCGCTGGTGCTGGTGGCCGTGGCCGCGGCCCTGCTCGCCGGCTGCGACCTGGCCACCGGCACGGTGCGGACGGCCAGCCAGCTCGAGGAGGCCGGCATCCGCAACCCGAACCTCCAGTACGACGGGGGCACGGCCACCCTCGAGTACGACGCCGACCCCAACCCGCTGGAGGCGCGGGCCGAGCAGGACCAGGCGGCCGCGATCATCTGGCGGAACCTGCCGTTCCGCATCGAGCAGATCACCGTCGTCGCCGGCGGGGGCACGGTCCCGAGCCGGGACTACCCGCGGGCCATGCTGGAGCAGGTGCTGGGGCCGCGGCCGGCCAACCTGGACCGCTCGGTGGACGACATCGCCCGGCGGGCCACGGTGGTCGCGGTGGTGGTCTCGCTGGTCGTGCTGGTCCTGGTGATCGTGGTCATCCTCCTGGTCGTGCGGGCGGTCAGGCGCCGCCCCACCCCGCAGGCGGCCGGCCCCTGGGGCGGCC